>JANOFW010000273.1:0-15579 GCA_031413835.1 Planctomycetia bacterium | reverse complement strand
GCGGGGGGGGGCGGCGACGCTGTAGGCTCGGCGGCTCGAAGGCCGCGCTCCGAGAGGCGCGCGCCGGTGCGGAGGGTTGCATGGAGCAGTCGTCGACGAACCCGCGGCGCTATCTCCTGCTGCCCGCGCGCGGCACGCGGGCGCGCGATGACACACCCCCCAGCGCGGCGCGCTTCCTGCGCGGCCTGGGAGAGGGCCGCGCGCTGCGCCTCGGGGGCCAGGTCTGCCGCGTGGTGGATGTCGTCTGCGCCGACGGCGTGCGACTGCTGGAGATGACGCCCCAGGCGGCGCTCGCGCTGCGGGCCCGGGAGCCTGGCCTGCGCCTGCTCGCCGAGCAGTTCTACCGTCCGGCCCTGGCGCCGCGCCGGCGGCCCAGGCTCGAGCCGCGCGCGCTCGTCGGGCCGGCGCGGGCCACGCTCACGCTCGACCTGCGCGTGAGCGGCTCGGGCGCTCCCCTGGCGCGGGCCGAGGTCGTGGCCTACACCGACTACGACGCGGGCGAGGGCGTGGTGCGGCGCGCGGACGCGGAGGGCCGCGTGCGTCTGCCCTGGCGCGCCGACACCAAGCGCCTCGACGCCCTCTTCGTCTACCCCGTGGGCGCGGGCTCGTGGGGCTTCTTCGGGCGCGCCGTCGCGCTGATGGTGGGTCGCCCGCTCGAGGTGGCGGCGCTCGACCTCAACGTGCCTGACGTGCTGCGCGCCCGGTACGGCGTGGCGGCCCTCACGGCGGGTGCGGGCGTCACGGTGGGGATCGTGGACACCGGCGTGGGGCCGCATCCGGACCTGGTGGTGGCGGGGGGCCGCAACACGGTCGTGCGCGAGAAGGCCGCCGACTTCGGCGACAGCGGCGCGGGCCACGGCACGCACGTGGCCGGCATCGTGGCCGGACGGGGCGCGGCGCCCACGGGCGCACGCGGCCTGGCCCCGGGGGCGCGGCTGATGAGTTACCGCGTGTTCGGCCGCCAGCGGCCCGACGAGGCGGGACCGGGGGCCAGCAACTACAGCATCCTCAAGGCCATCGACGGCGCCGTGCGCGACGGCTGCGACCTCGTGAACCTCTCCCTGGGGGGCGGCGACCCCGACGAGGCCCTGGCCGACGCCATCGGCGACGCACGCGCCGCGGGCACCCTGTGCATCGCGGCCGCCGGCAACGAGGAGCGCGACCGCGTCAGCTTCCCGGCGCGGCTCTCGACGGCGCTCGCCGTGAGCGCCGTGGGGCGCCTGAACACCTTCCCGCCCACCGCGTTGGCCGTCGGCGACGTGGCCGAGCCGCGGGGGAAGGACAAGCAGGACTTCCTGGCCTCGTTCACCAACGTGGGCCGCGAGATCGACCTGTGCGCGCCGGGGGTGGGAGTTGTCTCGACGTTCTACGACGGCTACGCCCCGCTCTCGGGCACCTCGATGGCCTGCCCGGCGGTCACGGGAGTGGCCGCCGCGTTGCTGGCGCGCACGCCCAAGGTGCTGTCGCTGCCGCGGCGCGCGGCGCGCTCGGCCGCCCTCGCACGCCTCGTGCTGGCCTCGGCCCGCTCGCTGGGCTTCAAGCCGACCGAAGAGGGGCACGGGCTGCCCCGGTGAGCGCCGACCTCCTGCGCTGGGTGTTGCGCCACCGTGACGGGGAGCCGCCGGAGGCCGATCTGGCGCGCATCCGCGCCGCCGCGGGCGTGCGCGTCCTCGAGCACGACGGGCGCGTGCTGCTGGTGGAGGCGCGCGAGCCTGCCCTGCGCTCGCTCGCCGCCGGTCTCCCCGCGTGGACCGTCGTGCCCGAGCACCACACGCGGCCGCCACGAGGCTGAGCGGTTCACGCCTCGCGGCGCAGGGCCTCGGCCAGCGGAGTCGCGAGCCTCTCGACCTTGGCGGGGTCGATGGCCATCTCGGCGAACGGCGTGAACTCGACCGCCAGCAGGTCGCGGCGCAGCTCGAGGCACAGAGTGCGCCCGGGGTGACGCAGCGCGAGCGCGTGGGCCGCCGTAGAGGGATGCAGGCTGTAGCCCGCGTTCTCGGCGCATTCGTAGCCCGCACGCTCGAAGGCTGCCTGCGCGCGTCGGCGGAGCCGCTCAGAGGCCAGCACGTCGCCCCCCGGCCCGCGCGTGATCAGGTCCACGGGATGGCGCAGGGGCCAGCGCTCGAGCTGTGCGGGAGCGTAGGCCGCCCGCAGGCGCTCCACGATGCGCTCGTCCACGGGCACGTCCACGCTGCGCGGCGCGTAGGAGTGGACCATCACCCCCTCGCCGCCCCCCGCGCCCCCCGCTCCACAGACCACCTCGAAGGCCCGCTCCACCAGCGCCCGGTAGGCGCCGTAGCGTGCGAGGAGCAGCGCGAGGTCGGCAGGCTCCTTCACGTAGCCCACGATGCCGGGGGTCATCTCGCCGGCCTTGGACGACGTGGGCTTGGCGTCCGGAGCGATGAGGCGGTTGCAGTCCACGAAGGTGCGCGGCAGCAGGCAGCGGATCACGAGCGCCGTGCGCGTCGGCTCGGCCTCCACCACCCGCTCGGCCGTTCGTCGCGCCACCTCGGGCGCGCCGACGTCGGTGTTGACGAAGAAGAAGTCCTTCAGGTCGGCCGGGAAGGAGCCCTTCAGATCGGCGCGCAGCGCGTCGTAGTGCGCCTCGCGGGTGGCGCCGTGCGGCACCTCCAGCACCAAGTCCGGCGTCGCCCCCGCGGCCGCCCTCGCTCCGTGTACCCAACTGACTTCCGCCACACGCGCGATCGAACCCAGGACGGGGGAGGTCATGAGGCGCAGGCTCCGGACGCCCGGTTGTAGGCGCCGGGCCGTGGGGGAGGAAGGTCCCTCCGTGAGGATCCCCGTCATCCGCCACGACCCCCCTTGCGTCGGGGCGGCGGCTGCGGTTCCATGCGTGGCCTGCCTCCATGGCCGGGGGCGCGGAGGGACTGTCGTGAACCGTCGTTTCTTGGCCGAGGCGTTCGGAACCGCGTGGCTGGTGCTGGGCGGCTGCGGCACGGCCGTGCTGGCCGGATCGCAGGTGGGCTGGCTGGGCGTGTCGCTCGCCTTCGGGCTCACGGTGGTGACGATGGCCTACGCCATCGGGCCCGTCTCGGGCTGCCACCTGAACCCGGCGGTGACCATCGGCCTGGCGTTCGCCGGCCGCTTCCCCAAGCAGAGCGTCGCAGGCTACGTGCTGGCGCAGGTGCTGGGCGGGCTCTTGGGCGCGTGCCTCGTGCTGCTCATCGCGCAGGGCCGACCTGGCGGCTACGACCCGCAGATGTCCGGCCTGGCCGCCAACGGCTACGACGCGGGCTCGCCCGCCGGCTACGGGCTGGGCGCCGCGCTCGTCGCCGAGATCGTGATGACGGCCTTCTTCCTGCTCGTGATCCTGGGGGCCACGAGCAAGGCGGCCTCGCCCGGCTTCGCGGGCCTGGCCATCGGACTGGCGCTCACGCTGGTCCACCTGATCAGCATCCCGATCACGAACACCTCGGTGAATCCGGCGCGCAGCACGGGGCCCGCCATCCTGGTCCAGGGCCTGGCCCTCGAGCAGCTCTGGCTCTTCTGGGTCGCGCCC
Source organism: Planctomycetia bacterium (assembly GCA_031413835.1). Lineage (GTDB taxonomy): Bacteria > Planctomycetota > PLA2 > PLA2 > JAEUHO01 > CAXQZU01. The sequence goes on along the minus strand of JANOFW010000273.1, from coordinate 12,059 downwards.
ATCGCGGGAGCCCTGTTGGGCGCGCTGCTCTGGCGCGTCGCGGGCACGCGCGAGCCGGGGGCGTAGGGGCGCGGGCAGGAACGAAAGGGGCCGGTCGGCGTGCCGACCGGCCCTTGTCGTGACTTGGAGCGGGTGATCGGATTCGAACCGACGACAACAACCTTGGCAAGGTTGTGCTCTGCCAGCTGAGCTACACCCGCGAACAGGGCGGAGGATACGGAACGGGGCCGCCCGGTCAAGCCGAACCGGTAGGGGAGGGTCGAAGGCCGGTAGAAGACGGGGCGTGCCGCCCCTCGTGCTCTACCCCCTCTACCTGGGCGTCATGGGCGCCGCCGCCGCCTGCTTCGTCATGGCCTACCGGCGGCGGTTCGTCACCCCGCGGCACATGCGCTGGGCCCTGACCGGCTTGGCGCTCGACCTCAGCGGCACCTTGGTGGTGCTGGTCTTCCATCGGCTGCTGGGCTGGGGCATCTCCGCCGCCTTTCCGGTCGTGGTCCTCTGGCACCGGCGGTTCGCCTACGTGAGCACCGGCCTGCTGCTGCTGGTGGCGCTCTCGGGCTGGCGCCGCTGGCGCGTGCACCCGCGCCTGGCCGTCGTCTTCCTACCGCTCTACCTCGTGACGCTCTCGTTGGCGATCGTGGGGTACTGGCCCTATTGAACGGTGCGGCCGGCGGTCGAAGGAACGAACGCTGCGTCCGAACCACGAGGGTCGTGGTTGCGGGCGCCGCGCCAGGGCGCGTCACTTGGAGGCGGAGCGCTCTTCCCAGGTGCGCCTGTAGCCGGCGAACTCGGCATCGAACTTGGCCTTGTCGGAGGCCATGCCGAGCTCGAGGTCGGCGCCCCAGAACTCGTCGGAGAGCCGATGCGCCCAGGCGAAGGCCATGAGCAGCAAGGAGCCGCGCGTGCCCTTCTCCGTGAAGGCGGCGTGCGCCAGCCGCGCCAGCTCGGCCGGCGGCGCCTCGGCCCAGGTGAGGCGCATGGTCTTGCCGTCCTGCTCGACCTCCAACCCGTTGATGAGCAGGCGCTGGAGCTTCACCTTGCCGGTCGGCAGGCGCAGCGTGCGCTGGTCGGCGGCGATTTGCTCCCAGCCCGAGGCGAGCGTCACCTGGAACGAGGACAGGTGCTCGGTGAGCTGCGCCCAGAAGGCGAGGTCGCGCGCCAGGGAGCCCTCGGGGTCCTGGACGGCCACCGGCACGAGCTTGCGCGCCTCCTCGTAGGCGTGCTGGGCGATGGCGGCCTCCACCATGGGCTTGGCTGCCTCCCAGGTCTGGCGCGCGGTCTCCACCTCGGCCTCGGGGTCGTAGGTCTTGTCGGGGTGCGCGTGCAGCTTGCCCGCGGTGATCTGTCGCGCGCGGTCGTCGGAGACCTTGCCCGCCGGGGTGTCCTTCCACTCCTTGGCGTGCGCGCGGTAGCGGCTCACCACGTTGGCATCGTCGGTCTTGGAGTGCCAGTTGGCGCGGATCCAATCCTCGAGCGCCGCCAGCGCCAGCTTGGCGTCGCTCTCGCGTGCGCGCTGCGCGAGCTCGGCCGCCAGCTTCTCGCGCTTGGTCTTCTGCTCCGGCGTCTCCACCGGCGGCAGGGGCTTGTTCTGATCGGGACCCACGCCGCGGGGGCCCGTGGTCGGGTCGGGGGCGAGCGGCGGCGTGGGCGGCGTGGGGTTCTTGGTCGAGCTGCTCGACAGGATCACCAGCAGCACCACGATCAGCGCCACGCCCACGCCTGCGCCGATCATCACCGCCGGCGAGCTGCCCGTGCCGGCGCGCGCCAGGCCCGGCGACCGGTGGCGCGCGCTGCGACCCCGGAGCGCGTCCTTCTTGCGCAGGTCCTGGCCGCCGATGCGGTCGAGCTCGGCCACGACGTCGCTGGCGTGCGGGCGCAGCAGCGGATCGCGCTTGGTCATGTGCCGCACGAGGTCGGAGATCTCGCGCTTCAAGCCCGCCGCCTTGCGCTCGGGGTGCAACGCCTCGCCTGTCAGGTGCGCCTGGAGGATCTCCTTCACCGACTTGCCGGCGTAGGGGGGCTGACCCGTCAAGAGGTGGTGCAGCGTGATGCCCAGGGAGTAGACGTCGCTGGCCGTCTCCGAGGCGCCCGACTCGCAGGTCTCGGGGGCCATGTAGTGCGGGGTGCCCACGCGCTGGCTCTCGGCGTCGAGGTCGGCGGCCAAGCCGAAGTCCACCAGCTTCACCGTGCCGTCGTCGAGCAGCACCAGATTCTGCGGCTTGACGTCGCGGTGGATGATGCCCTGGGCGTGCGCGGCCGCCAGTCCGTTGGCCGCTTGACGCACGATGCGCAGCGCGTCGAGCGGCTCGATGCGCTTCTCGCGCGAGAGCACGTCGAGGATCTCCTCGCCCTCGAGCAGCTCCATGACGAGGTAGTGCTCCTCGCCCTGCTGACCCACGTCGAAGATCTTGAGCACGTTCTCGTTGTCGATCTTGGCGATCGCCCGGGCCTCGAGCCCGAACTTGCCCACGATCTCGGGGTTGGCGCGCGCCGAGGGGAGCAGCACCTTGACGGCCACCGTGCCGTGGGTGGCGGTGTTGACGGCCTTGTAGACCGTCGAGGTCTTGCCCTGGCCGATGCGCTCGATCAGCTGGCAGCGGCCGAGCGTGGTGCCGATGAGCGGGTCGGGGGGCGCGGGGGCCGCGCTGCTCTTGGCGGCCGACGCAGGTCGTGCGCCCGGCTTCGCCGCGGGCCTCCCGGCGCCGGGTCTCGGCGCAGGCGCGGGAGGCTTGGCCGCCGCGGCGCCTGGGGTGGGGGGGGGCGGCGGCGTGGGCTTCTCGGGAGCGCTCATCCCGGCAGTGTAGCCAAGCCTCTGCCAACGGCTGCTCTCTCCGCCGGTGACGCGCGCTCATGGCCCCTCGGCGCCCGGACTGTCCAGTGTTGCCCGCCGCGCGTTCCTTGGGGGGGCCGCAACGCTTCGGCCAGACGGAACTCTTGCCCGTATACCGGGCCGCTACGCGTCGGCGCGCAGGATGGGGTGCGGAGGGCCGCCGCGGAGGACGCCGTGTAGTCGTCCTACATCAGGACCACGCGGTGGCCCGAGCGCCCCCAGCCCAGCGCGCCGCACGTCGGCACAGGGGAACTTTGGACGCACGCCACTAGCCGAGTTCGAGCTGGCGCTTGGCATCCACCTCGTCGCGGTCGAGACGCTCGCGCGCCTCGAGCAGGGCGGGACGCGCCGGGTCGTCGCGGTCCAGGGCGTGGAAGGCCTGGCGCAGGAGCTGGATCGTCATCCGCAGGAGACGCACCAGGTCGCCGGCCGCCAGGGTGGTGCGCGCGAGCAGCGCGTCGAGGCTCTTGCCCTCCGCCCACATCTCGACCGGGCCGGCGATGCCGAAGTCCGGCCCGCGCGTGAGCTCGCGCAGCCCCGAGGCACGTTCCGTGTCGGCCACCGCCTGCATGCGTTCGCCGAAGGGCACGACCAGCCCGCGCAGCGGGCGCCTCGGGCCGTCGGAGGCGTCCGAGGGCCGGGGATCGTAGACCATGGAGGCGAAGAGGATCGCGGTGTCCACCGCGGAGAGCTCGGCGAGCCAGCCCCCGCTCCAAGCCTCGGTCACGGCCAGCTCGTAGCCGTTGACCTTGCTGCACAGGCGGCCCTTGGCCGTCAGCCCCTGGGCGTCGAGGTAGGCCAGGCGGCGCAGCACCTCAAGGCGCCCGTCGATGGCCTTGAGGCCCCCCGAGCCCCCCCGGCCCCCCTGCCCCTGGTCGCGTTGGTAGCGCGCGAAGGAGCGCTCCCAGGCGTCGGTGACCCGATCGCCCATGCGGCGCCAGAGGTTCAAGATCGTGGTGTAGGTCAGGTTGAAGCGGCTGCGCACGGGCTCGACCTTGCCCGAGTGCAGCCGCACCAGCTCGGGGTAGGTGATGCGGCCCTCGTCGAAGAGCGCGAAGACCCAGCCCTTCTCGTCCATGCCCTGGCGTCCGGCGCGTCCGGCCATCTGCCAGTACTCGCGGGCCAGCAGCGGCCCGAAGCCCACGCCGTCGAACTTCGTCAGCGCGTGGAAGCAGACGCTGCGCGCGGGCATGTTCACGCCCAGCGCAAAGGTCTCGGTGGCGAAGAGCAGGCGCACGTTGCCGCCGGTGAACAGGCGTTCGACGATCTCCTTGTCGATGGGCAGCATCCCGGCGTGGTGGAACAGCACGCCGCGCCCCGCCAGGCCGCGCAGCTCCTTGGTGCTGGCCGCGTCGCTGACCTGGTAGCGGCGCGCCAGGTCGTCGAAAGCGGCCAGCATGACCTCGCGCTCGGCGGGCTCGAGCAGGTCGCGGCGCCCGTTGGCGTGCGCCAGGCGCTCGCAGTCGAGCCGGCTGAAGCAGAAGTAGATCGCCGGCAGCAGCTTGTGCTGCTCCAGGTGCGAGACCAGGTCGAAGGAGGCGCTCTCGAGGGCTTCGAGACGCGCGCGCAGGCCGCGCCGGGGCCCGCGCCCATGACCGCGCCCCGCCCGACGGTCGGGATCCTGGCGGCCGATCTCCACCAGGTAGCGGCGCACCTCGTCGAGCGCGCGCGGGCCGCGGCCCGGGACCCACACCTTGTGGGTCAGCGGCACCGGCCGCTTCTCCTCGATGATGACCTCGACCGGCGTGTGGCGCACGGATTCGATCCACGCCGCCAGCTCGGCTACGTTGGGCACGGTGGCCGAGAGCGCCACGATGCGGATGTGGGCCGGCGCGTAGAGGATGGCCTCCTCCCAGACCGTGCCGCGTTCGCGGTCGTCGAGGTAGTGCACCTCGTCGAAGATCACGAACTCGAAGCCGTCCAGGCGCTTGGGGTCCTCGAAGATCGTGTTGCGGAAGATCTCGGTGGTCAGCACCAGCAGCGGGGCGTCGGGCTCGAGCGTCACGTCGCCGGTCATCAGGCCCACGCGCGACTCGCCGTAGACCGCGCGGAAGTCGCGGAACTTCTGGTTCGAGAGCGCCTTGATGGGCGAGGTGTAGAGCACGCGCCGGCCTTGCGAGAGGGCCAGGTCGATGGCGTAGTCGGCCACCAGGGTCTTGCCGGCGCCGGTGGGGGCCGCCACCACCACCCCCTTGCCGGCGAAGACGGCTTCGATCGCCTGCCGCTGGAAGGGGAAGAGGGTCAGCCCGCGGAAGGTCGCGGGGCTGCTGGGGGTGGGTTCGGCGCTGCCCGCGACCATCCTCTGATGCTACGGGCGGGTCCGCCGCCCGGCGCGCTGGGCTGGGGGCGCTCGGGCCACCGCGTCGTCCTGATGTAGGAAGACTCGTGTAGGCAGGCTGCATGGCGTCCTGCGCGGCGGCCCTCCACGGCGCCCCGCTTGCGGGGCGCCTGGCAACACGCCCATCCAGCGCGCCGGCGCCCATGTGGGGCAACGAGTGCAGTTGGCCCAAGTCAACCCTGCGGAAGTGAAACATGAGCCAGATCCGCTGGGTACCATGCGCGCCCATGCGCCTCGCCCCGCTCCTCTTCGTGTGGCTGGCCGGCTGCGGTTCGCTCGCCAGCGAGCGGCGCATCACCTACGCCACGGTCCAGACCCTCAACCCCGGCGTGGACGGCGAGTGGATCCTGGAGGAGTTCCCGCAGGCCCGCGGCGTCTCGCGGCGACCCGACGGGCGCCTCGAGCGCGTGGAGTACGGCGTGGAGGACCCGCAGGGGCGCGGCCAGAGCCTCGTGCTGCACTTCGACGAGTTCGGCGTGCTCGCGCGCAAGGACTACTCCGGCCGCCTGCTGAGGCCCCTGGACCCCGACCCCGAGGCCGGCAAGGGCATCACGGGAAAGCCTCGAGATCGTTGAGCCGGATAGGCTCGCGCGTATGGCTTTGCTCCGGCTCGAGGAGGTGCGATTCGCCTACGGCGCCCACGAGGCGCTGCGCGGGGTGACTCTCGGGCTCGAGGCAGGCGAGAAGGTGGCGCTGCTGGGTCCCAACGGCGCGGGCAAGAGCACGCTGCTCAAGGTGGCCTCCGGCTACCTCGCGCCGGCGGCGGGACGGGTGCTCCTGGGCGCGGAGGACCTTGCGCGCCTGCCGCGCCGCGTGGCGGCGCGCCGTCTCGGCGGCGTGGCGGCGGAGGAGGCGCACGAGTTCCCTTTCCGCGTGCGGGAGAGCGTGGCGCTGGGGCGGCATGCGTGGCGCTCGGCCTTCGGAGCGCCCACCGACATGGACGAGGCGCGCGTCGCGGCCGCGCTCACGGCCTGCGAGCTCACCCTGCTCGCCGACCGTCCCCTGCCTTCGCTCTCCAGCGGCGAGCGCCAGCGCGCCTCGCTCGCCCGCGCGTTGGCGCAGGACGCCGAGGTGCTGCTGCTCGACGAGCCCACGGCGCACCTCGACCTGGGCCACCAGCTGCGCCTGCTGGCCGCCCTGACGCGGCACGTCGCAGAGCGCCGCTGCGCCGTGCTGGCGGCGATCCACGACGTCAACCTGGCGGCCGGCTGGGCCGACCGAGTGCTGCTGCTGGTCGCGGGCGAGGTCGTCGCGCAGGGCACGCCGCGCGAGGTGCTGACGGAGGAGCGCCTCGAAGCCGCGTTCGGCGCGCCCGTGCGCGTGCTGCCCCATCCCGAGGCCGACGCTCCGCTGATCGTGCCGCGGAGGCCGTCGTGAAGCGGCTCCCGCGCCTGGGGCTCGTCGTCGGTGCTCTGCTCTCCGGGGGCTGCGGGGGCGAGGAGCGCGGCGGCGCCCTGGGTCCGGCGTGCTCCAGGCAGGTGGCCGGGGCTCCCACCGGGAACTGGGGGCGGGTGGAAGGCGAGGCCGGCGCACGCTGGCTGGTGCGTGCCGACGGCGCGCGGGCCCGCGTGCCGAACGCTCCGCGGCGCATCGTGAGCACCTTGCCCAGCATCACCGAGCTGGTGGCCTATCTGGCCGGCAGCGAGGTGCTGGTGGGGGTCTCGCCGCACTGCAACTTCCCGCCCGAGGTCGTGGGCCTGCCCAAGGTCTCGGTGCTTCCCGTGGACGTCGAGGGCCTGCGGGCGTTGAAGCCGGACCTCGTGCTCTGCGACCTCGACTTCCACGCCCAGAGCCTGGAGCTGCTCGAGCGCCACGAGATCCCGGTCTTGATGCTCGAGAGCCGCAGCCTGACCCACCTGGGCACCACGGTTCACGTGCTGAGCCAGGTGCTCGAGGGGCCGGGCGTCTCCGAGCGTGCCCAGGCCTTCTTCCGGCGCTTCGCCGAGGCCAGCGTCCGCGCGGCCCTGGCGCAGCGCCAGCCGGCGCAGCGCGTGCTGCTGGTGGACCAGACCGATCCCCTCAACGTGCTCGGCCCCGGCTCCCTGCTCGACGACATGCTGCGTGCCTGCGGCTGCGTCAACGTGGCCTGCGACCTGGGGCGGCCCTCCGCGCCGTTCAGCGAGGAGTCGGTCCTGATGCGCGCCCCCGACTGGATCCTGACCACCTGGGAGCCCTTGCCGGAGCGGCTGCGCGCGCGCTGGGCACGGCTGCCGGCGGTGGCGCAGGGGCACGTGGTCCTGGCGGCGGCCGATGATCTGCTGCGGCCCGGACCGCGCACGCCGGAGGCGCTCGAGCGGCTCGCGGCGATGCTCAGCGGCCAGCTCGCGCCCGAGCTGCTGGCGCCGCGCCGATGAGCGCCCGCCTACCCGCGGCGCTCGGGCGGCGCTGGGCGCTGATCGCGGCGCTGGCGCTGGCTGCCATCGTCGTCGGACTGCTGCTTGGCCCCGCGGGCCTGGACGCCGAGATCGTGCGCGAGGTGCGTGCGCCGCGCGTGCTGGTGGGCCTGCTCGTGGGGGCGGCGCTGGCCGTGGCCGGCGTGCTGTTCCAGGCGCTGCTGCGCAACGACCTGGCCGAGCCCTACCTCGTGGGAGTCGGGCCGGGCGCGGCCCTGGGCGTCACGGTCGTCGCCGTGCTGCAGGGCGCGCAGGGCGTTCCGGCTCCCTTCGTGCGCGGCCTGGCCGCCTTCGCGGGCGCCGTCGGGGTGGGGGTGCTGGTCTTCGCCGGGGCGCGGCGCGCGGGCCGCGTGAGTGCAGCCTCGCTGCTGCTCTCCGGCGTGGCGCTGGGCCTCTTGGTGCAGGCGCTCGCCACGGGCGCTCTCTACGTGGCGGTGCCGCGTTGGGATCTGGTGATCCAGTGGTTGCTGGGAAGCCTCACCTCGGCGGACCTCGACGACGCCTGGCGCATGGGTGCGGCGCTGGCGCTGGCGCTCGGCGTGGCGCTCTGGCGCGCGCGTGACCTCGACGCGCTCACGCTGGGCGAGGATGCGGCGTGGCTCGTGGGCGTGGACGCGCGCCGCGCGCTGCCGCTGCTCGGAGGCGCGGCGTGCCTGCTCGCCGCGGCCGCGGTGGCCACGGCGGGGCTGATCGGGTTCGTCGGCCTGATCGTGCCGCACCTGGCGCGGCGCCTGGTGGGCGCGGGCCATCGCGCCCTGCTGCCGGCTGCCGCGCTCCTGGGTGGCGGCTTGCTGGTGCTGGCCGACGCCCTGGCGCGCGTGCTCCACCCGCCTCTCGAGATCCCGCCCGGCCTGGTGACGGCCGTGGTGGGCGCGCCGGTGCTGCTGCTGCTGTTGCGCCGAAGCTGAGTGCCGTCCTAGCTTGGTGCCCCAGCGGGCGGTCGGGGCGCTGGGCTGGGGGCGCTCGGGCCCCCGCGTCGTCCTCATGTAGGAAGACTCGTGTAGACAGGCTGCATGTCGTCCTCCGCGGCGGCCCTCCACGGCGCCCCGCTTGCGGGGCGCCTGGCAAACACGCCCAGCCAGCGCCCCGATGTGCCTCTGGTCGAACTCTGGAACGCATCTTGGGACAGCGCCTGAGCTGAACGGTTAGCTCAGCGGCGCACGCGGCGCGGTCCCGCGCGTCGCTTGCCCTCGCCTTGCGAGGCGCGATCCGTGCGGTGCGGGTAGACCGGCCCCTGGCCGGCTTCGGCGGTCGCGCGCCGGGCGGCCTTGCGTTCCTTCTTGGTGCCGCGGCCCTTCGATGCCCGACCACCCTCGCTCTTCCTCGGCATGCGGTGCTCCCGTGCGGCTCGGTGCGGGGCGAGACGCACGCTGGACAGCGCCCTGGGGCTGGCAGTGTACGCAAGCCCCGCTGCGCCGGGACAGATCGGGTCTTCGGGGGAGCCGTGGGGCCGCGGCAGGACGGCGGCCCCCCCCAGCCCCCCGCCCCCTGGCGGCCTTGGCCCGCCGACGGCTACCATCGCTGCGTCGATCCCTCGTTTCGCCGGGAGGCCTTCCCATGTCCCGCTCGACTTCTGGACGCGCCGGTCTGTGGTTGGTGGTCGCCTTGGCGCTGGGCGCTCTCGCGTTCCTGGTGCTGGGCGATCCGCTGCACCTCTTCGGCGGCGCCGAGGACCGTTACGGCGGGGGCGAGGGTGCGGGCGAGGACCTGACCGCGGGCTCGGGCCGCTCCGCCGTCGAGGACCCGGCCGCCAAGGGGGGCGGCCCGGAGCTGGCAGGGCTCTACGGAGCCGGCGACCTGGGCGGGGTGCAACTGCGCCTGCTTGACGCCGCCACCGGCAAGCCCCGCGCGCGGCAGGAGGTGCGCCTGCGCAGCCGCGGCGGCAGCGAGACGGCGCTGAGCAGCGCCGCCGACGGCGTGGCGCTCTTCGGCAAGGTGAACCCCGGCAAGGGCTGGCAGGTGTTCATCGAGGGCTCCGGCTTCCGTGCGGTGTCGCTGGTGAACATCACCGTGAAGCCGGGCGAGACCAACGACCTGGGCGACATCATGCTCGGCCAGAACGTCGTGCTGCGCGGGCGCGTGCTCAGCCCCTCGGGCAAGCCCGTGCCCAAGGCCTCGGTGGCCGCCTATCTGCCCGAGCGTGCGACCTCGTCGCAGGGCATGGTGGTCTACCTCGTCTCGCAGGCGTTGGCCGTGCCGCAGCCGCGCGAAGAGGTGATCACCGACGAGGAGGGCCTCTTCACCTTCGCCTCGCTGGCCGACGGCACCTACTCGCTCGTGGCGCGCCATCCGGGCTACGGCACGCGCCAGCAGAACGAGGTCGTGGTCAAGACGCAGAGCGCGGCCAGCCCGTTGGTGGTGCGCCTGGGCGAGGGCGCGCGCATGATCGGCAAGGTCCTCGACGCCGACGGGCGCCCGATCCCCGGGGCGCGCCTCGTGGCGCTGCGCGACCTGGGCAACCGCTTCTCGCTCAGCGGCACGCTCGAGCGCGACGAGGCCGTCACCGATGCCAAGGGCCAGTACGTGCTCGACACGCTCGTGGACGGCTCGTCCTACCGCTTCGGCGTGATGGCCGACGGCTTCGCGGCCGCCTGGGACCAGGCCTCCACCGAGGTGCAGCGCGCGCTCGAGCGCGACTTCACGCTCGCCCGCGGCGGGTTCATCGAGGGCCGCGTCACCGAGGAGGGCAGCGGCGCGCCCGTGGCCGACGCCGTGGTCACGGTCGTGGTCGGGCGCTTCGCCATGGGCGGCATGCGGCAGGGCCGCGGCGCCACCGGGGGCGCAGGAGGGGCCTCCGCCGCCCCCTCCGACCCCACCACGCCCGCCATGGGCAAGACCGACACGCAGGGCCGCTTCCGCCTCGGCCCCGTGCTGCCCGGCCCCGTGATGTCGGCCGTGATCAAGGCCAGCGGCTACAGCAGCGCCAGCGCCAGCACTTGGACCAACAACGCCTGGCCTGACGTGACGCTCGAGGCGCCCGCGCAGATCGAGGTGAGCTTGAAGCGCGGCGGCAGCATCGAAGGACGCGTCACCGGCGCGGACGGGACGCCCATCGGCGGCGCGAACGTCGTCGCCGCCTCCAGCGGCAACATGGCGTCCATGTGGGTGGGCAGCCCCGCGGCCGTGACCGACGCCGAGGGGCGCTACCGCGTGGACGGCGTGCCGCCGGGCGACTACCACCTCGCGGCGGACGCGCGCGGCTTCGCCCAGGCCGACGCGGGCGGCGACGCCACCAAGGTGACGGTGCCCCCCGAGGGCGGCACCCGGACCCTCGACCTGACCCTCGCCGCGGCCGCCGTGATCCGCGGCAGCGTGACCGACGGCAAGGGCGAGCCCGTGGCCGGGGCGCGCGTCCGCACGCGGCCGGACCTGAGCGCGATGTTCCGCGGCGGCGGCGGCCCCGGGGGCGGCGCGCGCATGGTGGCGGCCCAGCAGACGGCCGCCGACCTGACCGACGCCCAGGGCCGCTACCGCCTCGAGGGCGTGGGCACCTCGGTGGAGTGGACCGTCGAAGTCGAGGCCGAGGAGTACGTCGTCACGCAGAGCGAGAAGCTCAAGCTCAAGGCCGGCGAGGTGAAGGACCTCGACATGGTGCTCACCGGCGGTGCCACGCTGTCGGGCCGCGTGGTGGGCGAAGGCGGGGCCTGGGTGAACGGGGCGCGCATCCGCGTGGGCACGCTCAACCCCGACGACGTCCAGCGCCCGTACCTCTCGGGCTGGCAGGTCGATCGCCAGCTCGACGCACGCATCTTCTTCAGCGACCCCGAGGGCCGCTTCCTGATCCCCAACATCCGTCCGGGCCGCGTGCTCGTGAAGGTCGAGCAGCAGGGCTACGTCACCTACTACAAGCGTGGTCTCTCGCTGGCGGCCGATGCGAAGCTGGAGAACCACCAGATCCTGCTTGCGCGCGGCGAGATCGTCGAGGGCGTGGTGAAGGGCGCCGATGGCAAGCCGCTGAGCGGCGCGCTCATCGTCGTCACCGCGCGCGCGGCGGCGGGCGGCGCCGAAGAGGCCGCGACGGCCGAGCCCGGCGACAGCGTCGAGCCCTCGATGAACGCCCAGACGGACGCCGACGGGAAGTTCCGCGTCGAGAACATCCCGCCGGGCGACTGGAACGTGGCCGTGGGCTTCGCGCCGGGCCACCTGGGCTGGTTCGGCGGCAACGACGAGAGCGCCATCAAGCGCAGCCTGCGCGTCCCGGCGCGCGACATCGAGTTCCGCCTCAAGGCCCAGGAGCCCGGCACCTCCGGCTTCGGCCCGGGCCGCCCCGGCGGCACGGGTGCGCCGCCCCCCCCGCGACCGGCGGGAGGTCCCGGCAGCGGGGGTCGGATGCCCCCGCCGAGGTAGGCACGGGTGCTGTCCTAGTTTGACGTCCCAGCGGGCGGTCGGAGCGCTGGCTGGGCAAAAATGTGTCTGTCAGATTAATTTCATACGAAGAAACATTTTTAAACTTTTTCTTCAGCCATATAATATGTTCATCCGCCAGGTCGAACTGGGT
>JANOFW010000272.1:0-5691 GCA_031413835.1 Planctomycetia bacterium | reverse complement strand
GCGGATGGACTCGCTCGGCGAGTCGCCGCTGTCCCAGAATCGCGAACGGTGATTTAGCGACCCAGGGAACGAACGGAGCCGGTGGCGACGACGTCGCGCACGGCTTCGTCGAGAGTGCGCTGGGGCTGGAAGCCCGTCAGGCTGCGCAGCAGGGTGAGGTCCGGACGCCGGCGGCGCGGATCGACGAAGCCCTCGCCGTAGACGCGCTCGAAGGGGATGTGCTCGAGGCCCGCATCGCTGCCGGAGGCGGAGAGGACGCGGCGCGCGAGGTCGAGGATCGTGACCTCTTCGTCGCTGCCGACGTTGACGACCAGCCCTTCGGAGGCCGGGGCACGCGCCAGGAGGAGGATCGCGTCCACGGCGTCCTCCACGTGCAGGAAGCAGCGGCGCTGGAGCCCGTCGCCGTAGACGGAGAGGGGCCGGCCGGCCTGCGCGGCGGCCGCGAAGCGCGCCAGGACCATGCCGTAACGCTCGCTCTGCCGCGGGCCCACCACGTTGAAGCAACGCGCGACGGTCACCGGCAGCAGGCGCGTGCGCGCCAGCGCCAGGGCGTAGGCCTCGCCGGCGGCCTTGGAGAGCGCGTAGACGTCGCGCCGCGCGCTGGTCAGGAGCTCGGAGGGCCGGTCCTCGGCGAGCACGCCCTCGGCGCTCGGCCCGTAGACCTCGCTGGTGGACGCCAGCACCACGCGCAGGCCGCGCTCGGCGGCGGCCTCGAGCACGCGGGCGGCGCCCTCGACGTTGCGCGACCACGTGCCCGAGGGATCGCGGGCCACCAGGCCCGGGCCCACGGCGGCGGCGAAGTGCAGCAGCAGGTCGGTGCCCTCGAGCGCGCGGGCAACCAGCGCCGCGTCGCGCACGTCGCCCACCAGCAGCCGCGCCCCGCGCGGGAGGTTCTCCTCCACGCCGGTCGAGAGGTCGTCGAGGGCCAGGGCATCGTGGCCCTCGGCCAGCAGGCGAGCCACGAGATGGCTGCCGAGGAAGCCCGCGCCGCCGGTGACCACGACTCGCATGCGCATTCCAGCCTACCCGCTTTGGGACGCCCGCCGCCGCGCCACCCAGGCTCTCCATCGACGCCACGAGGCCGCCTGGGCTTCCGCCCGAGCCTCCCCTGGCCCCAGGGAGGGCCCCCCGGAGCCGAACGGTACGATGGAGCCATGCGAGCCCCGGCCCCCCCTTGGACGACGGTGTGGCTGTCGGGCTTGCTGCTGCCCAGCTTGCTGCTGCTCGGCCTGCTGCGGGTCGGCGCGCTCAACGGCGACACCCCCGTGCCGCCGCCCCCGCCCCCCGCGCCCCCCTCGGCTCCGGGGTTTCCGGCGCCTGAGCCGCCGCCCACGCCCGCGCCTGTCCCCGCCCCCGCACCTGCGCCCGAGCCGGCCCCGGCCCCAAAGGCCGAGCCCAGCCTGGTGGCCGACCCGCCGGAGCACGACTTCGGCCAGGCGGCGCAGAACCAGAAGCTCGACGCCGTGTTCAGGCTCAAGAACGTGGGCACGGCCCTGGTGAAGATCACGCGCCTGATCGCCGACTGCGGCTGCTACGACGCCACGGCCAGCGCCAACGACGTGCCCCCTGGCGGCACGATCAGCGTCAAGGTGCGCTTCGAGACGCTGGCCTGGTCGGGCCCCCTGTTCAAGAAGCTGCGCGTGCTCTCCGACGCCGCCGGCTGCCCCGAGCTGATCCTGCCGCTCAAGGTCAACATCGTGGCCGGCGTGGTGCTCGATCCGGGCCGTTTCGGCTTCGGCGACGTGCTGCTGGGCACCAAGCCCTCGAAGGTGCTCTACGCCAAGTGGTACGAAGGCGTGGGCCAGCCCTTCCAGGTGACGAAGGTCGAGTTCCCCGGCGCGCCGGACGCCTTCGACGTGCTCCAGGAACCCTGGGAGAGCCTGCCCTGGAAGGGCACGCGCATCACCGTCACCTTTCGGGCGCCTCCGCCCCTGGGCCAGTGGAACGGCCACGGCATCGTGCGCACCGACGCCCCGGGCTACGAGCGCCTCGACCTGGCCGTGCAGGCCTTCGTCAGCGGCAAGGTCTGGGTGCAGGAGCGCGAAGTCAACATGGGCTGGGTGCGCCTGGGCCAGGCGCGCAGCCGGTCGCTGAGCGTGCGCCCCTTCCAACGCGGCAACGATCTCGGCCCCGTCAGCGCGCGCGCGCGCGCCGGCCGCGTGCAGGTCGAGGTCGTGCCCGAGGCCACCGGCCGCGTGGGCTACTGGACGCTGAACATCGTCGTTCCCGCCGACGCGCCCAAGGGCAAGCTCGAGGACGTCATCGAGGTGCTCACCAACGTGCCCGGCGAGGAGCTGACCGAGGTCCGCGTCAAGGCCGAGGTCATGGGGTGAGCGAGCCCGCGGACGCTGGCGGTCCGCGAGCGAGCGCCCCCCTCTCGCGTCACGAGCGCGAGCGACGGGAGGGCACAGTCGGAAGTTCCAGGGGGCGGCGGGGGCGCGGAGGCCTGGGCATCTTCCTGCTGGCGGGCGCGCTGCCCGTGGCGCTGGTGGTCTGGTTCCTGCTGCAGCCGACGGCGCGCCAAGACGAGCTCCTCGCGCGCTTCCCCGCCGGCTGGGGCGGGCGCGCGACCCACGCGGCCATCGCCTTCGGCGTGCTCGTGCTGCTGGCGCGCGTGGCGCTCCCGGCCTTCCACGGTGCGGCGGGTGCGCTCGGCCGCGCCCAGGCCTCCCTCGCCGCACGGAAGGGCTTCGTCGGCGTGCTGCTCGCGCCGGTCCGGGCGCTGGTGCACCTGCTCGGCGTCGTGGCGCGCGCGCTCTACGCCGTGGACGCCGTCCTCATCCTGGCCGCCTGCCTCGTGCTGCTGCTGCTCGTGGCGCGCATCGTCAAGCCCGAGTTCCTGCCCTCGATCCTGCCCCACCTCGGCCGCTGACCCAGCACCCGCACGGCCAGACCTTCCGCCCCGGGCCGCCTTCTGCGACAACGACACTCGGCGCGGCCGTACGCCGCGTCCGCTTCGGAGGGACCGATGCCCCGCAGCCCGGCCAAGAGACCTGCCAAGAAGCCTGCCCAGAAGGCCGCCAGGCGCCCGGCCAAGCGCCCGACCAAGCAGGCGGCGCCCGCCACGACGGTGCGCATCGGCCTCGTGCAAGGCGCCATGAGCGCCGACCCGGCCAAGAACCTGGCGCGCTACCTGGCCCTGACCGAGCAGGCGGCCGACCAGGGCGCGCAGATCATCTGCCTGCCCGAGCTCTTCCGTTCGCTCTACTTCTGCCAGACGGAGGACGACCGCCACTTCGCGCTGGCCGAGGCGATCCCCGGCCCCACCACCGCGGCCTTCCAGGCCGTGGCGAAGAAGCACGGCGTGGTCGTCGTGGCCAGCCTGTTCGAGAAGCGCGCGCCGGGCCTGTTCCACAACACGGCGGTGGTGATCGACGCCGACGGCGCGCTGCTGGGCCGCTACCGGAAGATGCACATCCCGGATGACCCGCGCTTCTACGAGAAGTACTACTTCACGCCCGGCGACCTGGGCTTCCGGGCCTTCGACACGCGCTTCGGACGCCTCGCCGTGCTGGTCTGCTGGGACCAGTGGTACCCCGAGGCCGCGCGCCTGGCCGTGCTCCAAGGCGCGCAGATGCTCTTCTATCCCACGGCCATCGGCACCTGGACCGGCGAGCGCGCGCTCCAGCCGGTGCAGCACGACGCCTGGCGCACCCTGCAACGCTCGCACGCCATCGCCAACGGCGTCTTCGTCGCGGCGGTCAACCGCACGGGCCGCGAGGGCGAGCTCGACTTCTGGGGCGGCTCGTTCCTCTGCCGCCCCTCGGGTGCGCTCGTGGCGGAGGCCAGCGACGGGGCCGAGGTGCTCGTGGCCGACGCCGACTTCGCCGAGATCGACCGCCAGCGCCAGGGCTGGCCCTTCCTGCGCGACCGCCGCATCGACGCCTACGGCGGGCTGCTCGAGCGCTACCTCGACTCGACCGAGGGACCTGCCTCGGGGGCCCGTGATGCCTAGGCCGACCGCCGCGCGACGCACCGGCGTCCGCGACCTGCCTCGCATGACCCCGCGGCAGCGCGGCTTCCTGTGGCCCGCCGAGTGGGAGCGCCACGAGGGCACCTGGCTGGCCTGGCCCCACGACCCGCTCACCTGGCCGGGCTGCGTCCCGGAGGCCGAGGCGGCCTTCGCCGCGCTGGCCGCCGCCCTGAGCCAGGGCGAGATGGTGCACCTGCTGGTGAAGGACGGCGCCACCGAGGCGCGCGCGCGCACGCGGCTCACGACGGCAGGCGCGCGCCGCGTGACGCTCCACCGGGTGCGCACGGCCGACTCCTGGTTTCGCGACTACGGGCCGATCGTGGTGGCCAAGGGCCGCGGCACCAAGCGCGAGCGCCTGGCCATCGACTTCACCTTCAACGCCTGGGGCGACAAGTACGAGACGCTCAAGGCCGACGACGACATCCCCTGGCGCACGCGCGCCGTGCTGGGCCTGCCCGTGCTGCGCACCCCCTTCGTGCTCGAGGGCGGGAGCATCGAGGGCAACGGGGCCGGCACCCTGCTCACGACCACGCAGTGCCTGCTGCACGAGAACCGCAACCCGCGCCTCACCCGCGAGGAGATCGAGCTGCGCCTGCGCGAGTGGCTTGGCGTGCGACACGTCCTCTGGCTGGGCGAGGGCATCGAGGGCGACGACACCGACGGCCACGTGGACGACATCACGCGCTTCGTGGACGCGACCACCGTCGTGACCGTGCTCGAAGACGACCCCAAGGACAAGAACCACGAGCCGCTGCTCGAGAACCTGCGCCGCCTCGAGGCCATGGCCGACCAGGACGGCCGTCCGCTCACCGTCGTGAAGCTGCCCATGCCCGGCCACGTGCGGGCGGGCGACGGCCGGCGCCTGCCGGCCTCCTACGCCAACTTCTACATCGCCAACGCCTGCGTCTGCGTGCCGGTCTTCGGCCACGCGAACGACGAACAGGCCCTGCGCGTGCTCAAGCGCTGCTTCCCCGGTCGCGCCGTCGTGCCCATCCGCGCCGAGCGCCTGGTGGAAGGCATGGGGACGCTCCACTGCGTGAGCCAGCAGATTCCCCAGTGAGCCGGGCTCACCTGGGAATCGGGCCGTGCGGTAGCATGCCCGCCCTGAAGCAGACCTCGCCCCTCGTGCTCACATGCCTGATCGCATGGGGTGGCTTTTCGGCCCGAGAGGCCTTCGCCCATGGCGACTCGGTTGCGCTGACCGTGATGTGGGCCCTGGCGAGCCTCGGACTCATCCTCGGTGGCCTTCGACAGCTGCGGTCCTTGGCTCGCAGCCCCGAAGCCGGACCTGCTTCAAACTAGCCCAATACCAACCGTCCCCCCAAATGACCCCACTACCCGGAATCGGCAAGGGTTGAAGCCGGAGGCGGCAGCGGGCTACCTTTCCCGGATGAAGACGCTCGTACTCGACGCCGTCCACCCCGCCGTTCCCGGGACCCGCAGCCTCACGGCCCAGGACCTGTGGCGCGTGCCCCGGGTGGGCGCGCCGGAGGTGGCACCCGACGGGCGGCAGCTGGCGGTGGCCGTCAGCACCCCCGATGTGGAGGCCAACCTGCAGCGCGGGCGTCTGTGGCTGGTGGACGTCGGGGCGCAAGCGCCCCCGCGCCCCCTGACCGCCCTCGAGCACAGCGCCTCGCTCCCGAAGTGGTCTCCTGATGGGCACCGACTGGCGTTCCTGCGCAAGGCGGCCGAGGCCGGGGCCAGGGCGCAGGCCTACC
>JANOFW010000271.1:0-4728 GCA_031413835.1 Planctomycetia bacterium | reverse complement strand
CGCAGGCGGGGGCGGAAGACGGCTTGGAAGGGCCGCCCCACGGGGGTGGCGACCCCCCCGACGTCGCGCAGCAGGCCGGGGACGAGCCACATGTGGGGGCAGAAGAGGAAGCCCGTCCCGCGGCCGTCGGCCAGGGGGCGGGTCTCCTTGACGAGGGCCTCGAAGCGGCGCACGAACTCGCGGCGGTGGACCACATGGAAGCGCCGTCGCCGGGCGAACTCGCGGTCCTGGGTGGAGAGGGTGGGGTCCAGGTCGAGCCGGCGCGCGCCGACGGCGCTGGGGCCGGCGACCAGATCGAAGTCATCCTCCCGGGGCGTGCCCCCCGCGAGCAGGTCCCAGCCCTGGGTGCGCAGCTCGGTCGCCAGGGCCGGCGGCGGGGACGAGCCGTCCCACCAGAGGGTCGGTACCAGCGGCGACTCGGGCGGCTCGGTGCGCACGCACAGCAGGCGTCCGAAGTGCAGATCCACGTGGGCCATGAGCAGCACCGAGGGCAGGGCGGCTAGCAGGCCCAGGCAGCCGGTGAAGGCGTAGTCGCCGGCAACCAGCCCCCCCTGCGTGAGCCGGTCCGCGTTGCCCAGGGTCACGACCAGGGTCAGGCCCAGCGTGCACACCAGGTGCAGCCGGCGCAGCACGGTCTGCGCGCGCACCACGCAGACGCCGCGCCGCGGATCGTGGCGGCAGAAGACGTAGGGGGCCAGGGGGCGGCGCGCCAGGCGCAGCGACTGAGCCAGGCCCAGCCCCAGCAAGACCGCCGTGACGACGTAGCCCGGCAGCAGCGCGGCCGCCACGAGCCCCAAGGCGCTCAGCAAGGCGGTGAGCGGCATGCCCACCAGCTGCACCTCGAGCGCGAAGGCCGCCGTGAGGATCACCAGCAGGCCGACCCACAACGCTCCCAGGGCCACAAGCTGGAGCAGCAGCGAGACGTGGGCGCGCAGCAGATCCAGGCCGAAGGTCAGGCGCGGCCCCAGGATCACCGCTGCCGCCAGCCCCGTCGCCAGCAGCAGCAGGCTGGCCACGTAGGGCCGGTCGCGGCGCGTCACCAGCTCGGGGTTGAGGCGCAGCGCGAGCTCGTAGCTGGGCACCAGGCGCTGGCTCCAGCGTCCGAGCAGCGCCTTGAGTCGCAGGCAGACCGTGCGCGTCAGCGGGAGCCACCCGCGGCGTGCCAGCGCCACGGCCACCAGCGTGACGGGCAGGCCCACGACCACCAGCAGCCCCAGCGCGACGATGTCGGTCGCCGGCAGGCGCCGCCCCAGCACTTCGACGGCCGTGAGGAAGGCCGTCCACCCGGCCAGCTCCACGGCGCGCGCCACGGTCTTCTGCGCGCCGAGTCCGCGCAGCAGACCGGAGAGGGGGATGCGTTCGGAGCGCATGTGGCCTGGGCATCCTAGCCCGTCTTGCGCTCCCCGAGAGGGGCAGATCAGCCCAGCTCGAGGGCGCGCCGTTCGGGGGTGCGCAGCGGTCGGGCGAAGCTCAGCCAGAGCGTGACCGGGTGGGGCGCGGCCTGTCCGACCTCCACCATCTCGATGCGTGCGGGCCCGGTCCACAGGTGCGTGGCGCCGTCCACGAGGCGCAGGGCCACCTCGGAGCCGTAGGCGTCGCCCAGCGCGGCCATGGTGCTGGCCACGTCGACGCCGCCGTTGAGGTTGAGCAGCGAACGGTCGAGCACCTTCACCTGCACGCCCGTCGTCGAGACCAGCTCCATGCGCGCCACGAAGGGGGGGATGCGTCGCGTGCCGCTCGGGTGTACGTAGGCGCGCCAAGACTCGCGCGCCGCGAGGCTGACGCGCGGAACGACCTCGTCGGGCAGGGAGCCGGCACGCAGGGCCGGCGCTTCCGAGAGGCGCGGCGGCGGCGCTTCGGACCTCAGGGGGGCGCCGGGGGCGTGCCGGGGCGTAGTCTTGGAAGGCGCGGGTGCGGCGATGCGGATGCGCGGGGAGGGCGGCGGGGTCGGCCTCGCCGGCGAAGCAGGCGCAGACAGATCGCTGCGCACCTGGGGCGCCCGCGCCTCCAGGCTCAGCTCGCCCTCCTGCCCGTCGGGGAGCAGGGTGGGGAGGCCCAGCCCGAGCATCGCGGCTTCGTCGTCGGTGAGCGGCGGATCGACCACGCAGCCCAGTTCCACGTCGGCCGACGAGGCCTCGCACTGGCCGATGCGCACGGGCCGCAGGCGCTTGCTGAGCAGCGAGCCGAGGCGCTCGGGGTGGAAGCGTGCCTGGAACTCGATCCCTAGGATGCGGCCCACCTGGCGGCCCACCAAGGCGGGGGGGGCCATGCGGTAGAGCCCCAGGGGAGCCCCGGGGACGCGCAGGCGGACCCCTGAGCGGCTCGCATCCATGACCCGGCCCGAGAGCCGGACGGCCTCCGCCAGGATCTCGAGCGGCACCTCGCAGGACCGGCGTGTATGCCGTCGGTTGTTGTTCGTATGCACGGGGCGAGGCTCCTCAGTCCTCGCTTTCGACCATCCAAGAAATTGGACTTGAGCGTCCACGCCGCTCACGTCAGGACTTGCAGGTTACAAATCCATGGATACACATTCATGGCTATGGAAGTCACAGAGGCCCCGACCCGCGTGTTTCAGCTGCTCGGCGACGCCGTTCGCTGGCGTCTGCTGCGGCTCCTGGCTCGGGCGCCCCTCAACGTCTCCGAGGCGACCGCCATCGTGGGCGTGGCCCAGTCGGGCGTCTCGCGCCACCTCCGGCTCCTGGAGGAGGGGGGGCTCGTGCGCGAGCAGCGGCGTGGGGGCTGGTCGTTCTTCGCCCTGGCGCCCGAGGCGCCGCCCGGACTGGCTGGGGTCTGGGCCCCGCTGAGCGCGGATCTGGGAGCGAGCGGCGACGTGCACGGCGACGATGCGCGCCTGGCCGAGGTGCTGCGTGAGCGGGCCGAGCGGGGCGAGGAGGAGGGCGGCCCGGGGCGTGCTGCCCTGGAGCCCGGACGCTCCTGGGCGGCCTGGTCGCAGGCTCTCGCCCTGCTGTTGCCGCCCAGCGACGTCGTGCAGCTGGGCTGCGGCAGCGGGGCGCTCACCACCGAGGTCGCACGCTGGGCGCGCGAGCTCTTGGCCGTCGAGCAAGACGAGGCCTTGGCGGCGCAGGCCCGCGCGCGCCTCTCGGCCAGCCCGCGCGTGCGCGTGGTGACGGCTCCGCTGAGCGCCGTGCCCGCCGAGGCGGCCTCCTTCGACCTCGCGCTCGTGGCCCAGGCGTTGAGCGCGGCGGAAGATCCCGGCGCCGTGGTGGGCGAGGCCTGCCGGCTCGTCAGGCCGGGGCAGCGCGTGCTGGTGCTCGACCTCCTGCCGCATCGGGAGCGCTGGGTGCTCGAACGCTGGGGCCATCGGCGCCTGGGCTTCACGCAGGACGAGCTGGGCGCGCTCCTGGAAGGGGCCGGCCTCGAGATCCTGAGGCTGGAGGCAGCCGAGCGCCGCCGCGGCAACCCCTTCGTGGTGCTGATGGCCGCTGCGCAGCGGAAGGAGGCGACGTGAGCGCCACGACGCGCCAGGAAGCGCTGATCGCCGCGCTCGAGCAGCGCATCCTGGTGCTCGACGGCGCCACGGGCACCGCGTTCCAGGCGCTCAACCTGACAGCCGCGGACTTCGGTGGGCCCGCGCTCGAGGGCTGCAACGAGAACCTCGTGCTTACTCGCCCCGAGGTCTGCGCGCGGGTCCATGCGGCCTACCTGGAGGCCGGCTGCGACATCGTCGAGACCAACACCTTCGGCGCCACGCCGCTGGTGCTCGACGAATACGGCCTGGGCGCCCAGGCGCGTCGCATCAACCGCGAGGCCGCGCAGATCGCGCGCGCGACCTGCGCGCGCTTCGAGACCCCCGAGCGCCTGCGCTGGGTCGCCGGCTCGATGGGCCCGACCACGAAGTCGCTCTCGGTCACGGGCGGCGTGACCTTCGATGCGCTGCTGGGCCACTTCCAGGAGCAGGCCCTGGGGCTGATCGAGGGCGGGGC
This sequence comes from Planctomycetia bacterium, assembly GCA_031413835.1. GTDB lineage: Bacteria > Planctomycetota > PLA2 > PLA2 > JAEUHO01 > CAXQZU01. The sequence continues at coordinate 784 of JANOFW010000271.1, read as the reverse complement.
CGACTACCTGCTGCTCGAGACCTGCCAGGACACGCGCAACATCAAGGCCGGGCTGCTGGGCATCGACGCCGCCTGCGCCGCACTGGGCGTGCGTCTCCCCGTGGCCGTCTCCGCCACAATCGAGGGCACGGGCACCATGCTCGGCGGCCAGGACGTCGAGGCCCTGGCCGTGAGCCTGGCGCACAGGGATCTGCTCTACCTGGGCCTCAACTGCGCCACGGGTCCGGCCTTCATGACCGATCACGTGCGCACCTTGGCCGCCGCCACGCGCGCGCGCGTGGCCTGCGTGCCCAACGCCGGCCTGCCCGACGAGGACGGCTGCTACCGCGAGGGGCCGGCCGACGTGTCCGCGGTGCTCACGCGCTTCGCCGATCACGGCTGGCTCAACCTGGTGGGGGGCTGCTGCGGCACCACGGCGGCGCACGTGCGCGCGCTGGTGGCCGCGATGCACGGCCGCACGCCGCGCGTCGCGCCCAGCGCGCCTCGCGGCACCTGGCTCGCCGGCGTGGACGCCCTCGAGATCACCGACGACCTGCGTCCCGCCATCGTGGGCGAGCGCACCAACGTGCTGGGCAGCCGGCGCTTCAAGCGGCTGGTCAAGGAGCAGCGCTGGGAGGAGGCCGTCGAGATCGGGCGCGCGCAGGTGAAGGGCGGCGCGCACCTGATCGACATCTGCCTGCAGGACCCGGATGCCGACGAGCTCGCCGGCGTCGAGGCCTTCATCGAGCGCCTGACGCGGGCCGTGCGCGTGCCGCTGGTGTTCGTCACCACCGCTGCGCGCGTG
>JANOFW010000270.1:0-18566 GCA_031413835.1 Planctomycetia bacterium | reverse complement strand
CGTCCAGGAGTACCCCTGGGAGATCAAGGACGCCCTTTGCGCCTCCGGGCTCATGGGCGTGTGGATCCCCACCGAGTACGGCGGCGGCGGCGGCGGCGTGCTCGACCTCTGCCTCGTGGTCGAGGAGCTCTCGAAGGCCTGCGGCGGCGTCGGCGTGCTCTACGCCGTCAACGCGCTCGGCTCCTTCCCGCTGCTGCTGGCGGGCACCGAGGAGCAGAAGCGCCGCTACCTGCCCGACATCGCCGCCGGCCGGCGCCTGTGCGCCTTCGGCCTCTCGGAGCGTGGCGCCGGCAGCGACGCCGGCGGCCTCGCGACCCGCTGCGAGGTGGGCGCCAGCGAGCTGATCATCAACGGCGACAAGAAATGGACCACCAACGGCGGCGCGGCCGACATCTACACGGTCTTCACGGTCAGCGACCCGACCTCGATGAGCCGGCGTCTGTCGGCTGTGCTCATCGAGAAGGGCGACCCGGGCTTCGCCATCGGCCGCTCCGAGGACAAGATGGGCATCCGCTGCGTGCCCGTCGTGGAGCTGCACTTCCGCGACTGCCGCGTGCCGGCGGACCGGATCCTGGGCGGGCGGCCGGGCGTAGGCTTCAAGCACGCCATGATGACGCTCGACCGCGCCCGCCCCGGCGTGGCCGCCCAGGCCGTGGGCTGTGCGCAGGGCGCCACCGACCTCGCGGTGGTCTACTGCAACCAGCGCCAGCAGTTCGGACAGCCGATCAGCGGCTTCCAGATGGTCCAGGGCATGCTCGCCGACATGGCCACGCAGATCGAGGCCGCGCGCCAGCTGGTGCACGCCTCCGCGCGCGCCCTCGACCTGGGCGCGAAGGACGTCACGCGCATGGCCGCCCAGGCCAAGCTCTTCGCCACCGACATGGCCATGAAGGTGACCACCGACGCGGTGCAGCTCTTCGGCGGCTACGGCTACATGCGCGACTACCCCGTCGAGAAGTACATGCGCGACGCCAAGATCACCCAGATCTACGAGGGCACCAACCAGGTGCAGCGCATCGTGGTGGCTCGCAGCATCATCAAGCAGGCCGCCTCGCTCGAGCATCTCAAGGCCTACATCCCGCTGCCGGACCATCCGAACACGTTGGCGGACCGCGCGCGCGCACCCGCCGCGCCCGTCAAGGCCTGATCCCCCACCCCACGATCCCCCACCCGATTCCCGCGGCAGCGCGTCGGGCACCACGCGCCCGAGCCGGAGACACGAGCATGGCGACCGAGACCTCGCCCCCCACCACCACGCAGCCCCTCGCCGCAGGCCTGTCGGGACGCGCCAAGCTGTGGATCAGCGTGGCGCTCCTGGCCGGCGTCGGCTTGCTCGCCTGGCTGCTCCTGCGCGAGGCGGGCGCGGAGCAGCGCCTGGAGCAGTGGGACGTCTACGGTCAGCTGCGCAGCGAGAACGAGTGGGAGGAGCTCTTCTTCGAGGGCGAGGCGCCGCTCTACCAGGCCGCGCGCGACCGCTACGTGCGCCAGCTAGAGGCATTCGCCGCCCTGCTCGAGAAAGAGGCCGCAGAGGACGCGCTCGAGCCGCAGACGCGCTGGCGCATCGCGAAGACGGAGGGCGAGAGCCTGCTGTCGATGAAGGACGTGCTCGACGTCGCCCAGCGCCTGCCGCACACCGAGAACGCGATCCGCCAGCTCGAGACGATCATGGCGCGCTTCCCCTCGTTCCCGACCAACTGGGAGAAGAGCTTCGCGCCCGAGGGCTTCGGCAGCACCACGCGCCGCATGATCGACTGGTTCCGGCGCAACGCCGACTGGGAGAAGCAGCATCTCCCCCGCGAGCTCGCGCCGGACCCGAGCATCACGGTCGTGCTGCGCACCGACCGCGGCGACCTGCGCCTGGGGCTCTACCCCCAGGACGGGCCCAACGTCACGGCGCGCTTCCTCGCGGCCGTGCAGTCCGGCGCCTACGACGGCACGGGCTTCGTCGAGCGCGTGGAGGACACCTTCGGCGGCGAGACCAAATCGCTCGCCGTGCGCGCGGGCGACGCGCGCGCGCGCGACCCCAAGCCCTACGACACCGCCGACGCGCTGCGCTACGCGCGCGCCGACGAGGCCGAGGGCTTCTTGCCCGACGAGAACCGCAACCGGGTGCTGCACGTGCGCGGCGTCGTCACGACCTGGCACGCTCTCGGCGAGGAGTACGACCACCCGTTGCAGGTGCTCTTCGTCGCGCGCCCCTCGCCCGGGCTCAACTACCGCCACACCCCGATCGGCAGGCTGCTCGACGAGGCCTCGCTGGCGACGCTCGACGCCATCCAGGCCGGCAAGCTCTGGCGCGACGATCCTGTCGTCTCACGCGACTCCGGCGACCTGCGCGCGCTCCACGACCTCTACCAGGCGCCGGCGCGCATCGTGAAGGCACTGGCCTACAAGGACGGCGCGCTGTTCACGGGCGACGTGACGGCGCTGCCCACCAAGGTGGCGGCCGGCGACAGCGAGCGAACCCTGGCCGGCCTCAAGGCCGACGCCTACAAGGTCGCGCCCCCCGCGCCCCCCGCCCTCCCGGCAGTGCCTCCTGCGGCGCCGTCTGCGGTCGTGCCCGGCGGCGCAGAGGAGGCGGGGACAAAGTAGTCCTCCGCTTGGGCATATTGTCGTAAGTAGTTGTTATATAACTACTTACGCGCGCAACAACTCGAGCAGCCGGTCCAGATCCGCCGCGTCGTGATAGCGGATCTCGATCTTGCCGCCCTTGCCTTTGGGTCGCAGGCGCACGTTGGTGGACAACACGCGCTCGAGCCGCTTGGCCAGGTCGGCCAGGAACGGATCCGACCGTCCCCCGCCCTTGCCGGACGCACCGCCGCCCTCCGACGCGGCGCGTCGCTCCACCTCGCGGACCGACAGGCCCAGTTCGACGGCGAGCTTGGCCAGCAGGAGGCGGCGCTCCGGCCCCTTTGCCAGCAGCACCGCGCGTGCGTGAGCGCCGCTCAGGCGGCCCTCCTCGACCCAACGCTGGATCTCGGGCCCCAGCTCGAGCAGGCGCAGGATGTTGGCGATGGTGGGACGGGCCTTCCCGACCCGCGCAGCCACCTGATCCTGCGTGAGGCCCAAGTTGCTCATCATGGCCCGCAGCGCGCGCGCCTTCTCCATGGCGTTGAGATCCTCGCGCTGCAGGTTCTCCACCAGGGCCAGGGTCTGCATCTCCTCGTCGGTGGCCTCGCGCACCAGGGTGGGGATGCTCTCGAGCCCCGCCGCCTTGGCGGCCCGTAGACGGCGCTCCCCCGCCACGACCTCATAGCCTCCCAGGGCGCGGCGCACCACGATCGGCTGCAGCACGCCGTGCGCACGGATGGAGTCGGACAGCTCGCGCAGGGCGCTCTCGTCAAAGGCCGTCCGCGGCTGGTAGGGGTTGGGCCGGATCGCGGACACCGCAAGCGTCCGCGCCCCCTCCCCATCGGCCGACGGGGTCGAAAGCGCTGTCGAAGGCGAAGCCGGGGGCACGCGCGCCAGCATGCGCTCGGACAGACCGGGCGGGACCTGCGGCGACCCCGTGGAGGCCGCCGGAGCAACCGGCGCCGGTGAGCCGGCGGGCGGGGTGGATGCCGAAGTACGGGAGATGAGGCCGCTGAGGCCACGACCAAGACGCTTGGGCTTCATGGAACTCCGAGTCGATCCGAGGGCCGGCCCGCGACAACGGGCGGAGCAGGGGAGCCACCGGGCACCCCCAGGAGCACGCAGGGCCTGCTCCCCTGGCTGCCGGCAGCCTAGAGGAGCCGGGGGACGGCACCGAGGCAGGAGGTCGGCTGACCCCCGAGGCAGGTTGAGGTCGCCGGAGTGTTTCCCGGGAAACAGCCGGCCGCGGGGCGCCGCCCCCAGCGTGCCGGGCGCCCCCACCCGAACACGAGCTCCCACGCGGTCCCCGGCGACCCCTGTTTCCCGGGAAACAGGCCCCGAACGCCGGCCGGTGGAGGTAGAACCGCGCCCCGTGCTCGCCTACCTCCTCAGCACCTGGACCAGCGCCTGGAGGCTCCCCGCCCTCTGGCTCATCGCCGGGCTCGGCCTGGCGGCAACCGCGGTCGGGCTCAGCCTCTCGATCCTGGCCTTGGAGGCCGACGAGGCAGGGGCCCAGCGACTGGTGCAGGAGAGCGTCCAGGCCACGGCCGCCCTGGCCACGCTCTGGCTGCTCGCCCGCGCGCTGGACGCCGATGCGCGCTCGGGCTTCTGCGTGGCAGCCGACCAGACGCAGGGGGGCCTGGGGGCGCGCCTCTGGGGCCGATTCTCAGGCGCCGCCCTCGTCGGGGTGGTCGCCAGCCTGCCGGCGCTGGGGGCCGGGGCCACCTGGACCCAGGCGGATCCCATTTGGTTGCTTTGTACAACTATAGTCTCCACAGCCCTGCTGGGGGCCTGGGGCCTGCTCCTCTGGGCCCTGGGCCTGGGCGGCGTGGCGCTCTGGCTGGTGGGGGGCGGGCTGTGGCTGCTCGGGCACCTCCCCTGGGGCGCCGACGGCTGGGGCGGGGTTGCGGGCCGCTGGATCGGCGCCTGGCTGCCGCCGGGACTCGACGCGCAGGGCCGCCTCGCGCCTGCCGCCCTGGCCGCGCTGGCCGGCCTGCTGCTGCTCGCACGGGCCCTGGCCCGCGCGTCGGCCGACGCGGCCGGCCGACGCGCCCCGTAGTTTCGCCCCGAACCTGGGGCCTTCGGGCACGATGCGCCCGCGGTGCAGACCGGATGCCAAGAAGTGGAGCTCTGACGGCGCGTGCGCTACGGGATCCTCGGCGATGTCCACGCCAACCTCGCAGCGCTCGACGCGGTGCTCGCCACCCTGGAGCGGGCGGGCGCGGAGCGCTACCTGTGCCTGGGCGACATCGTCGGCTACGGCGCCGACGCCCAGGCTTGCGTGGCGCGCGTGCGCGAGCTCGCGCCCGCGATCGTGGGGGGGAACCACGACTGGGCCGTGGCCGGCAAGCTGGACCTCGACTGGTTCAACGCACCCGCGCGGGCCGCGATCCTCTGGACGCGCAAGGTGCTCTCGCGCGACGACATCGCCTGGCTCGGCTCGCTCGAGCTCACGCAGATCCTCGACGGCGTGACGCTGGCGCACAGCACGGTCCACGACCCGAGCGTCTTCGACTACCTGCAGACGCCCTACGACGCCTACCTCTCGTTCCAGAGCCTCACCACGCCGCGGGCCTTCGTCGGCCACAGCCACATCCCCATCACGTTCTTCGACGGGCCGGTCATCACCTACTCGATCGACTCGCGCATCGAGCTGGCAGGCAAGCGCGCGCTCTCCAACGTGGGCAGCGTGGGACAGCCGCGTGACGAAGACCCACGCGCGGCCTGCGGCATCCTCGACACCGCCAGCGACACGCTCGAGCTCGTACGCGTGCCCTACGACATCGAGGCGGCCGCCGCGGGCATCCGCGCCGCGGGGCTCCCGGCGCTGCTTGCCGAACGCCTACGTCTTGGGCGCTGAGCGCCCCGCGGCGGCGCCGGACTTGCCGCGCGGGCGTCCCAGCAGGAGGAGCGGCACGTTCTTGGGACGGCTGCGCCCCTCGCGGAACGCGCGCACCACCCGCTTGCCCGTGGTGCCACGGCCGACGACCAGATGCACCACCGGCGGCAGGCCGTCGCCCCGCAGCAGCTGCACGCCCTCGGCGTCGAGCTCGCCGGGCCAGGCCGGACCGGCGAGATGGCCGTGCCAGAACCCCACGATGTCCAGGCCCTTGGCGCGGCCGGCGCGGCCCGCCAGGACGAGATCCTCCGGTGCCATCTCGAAGCCGCGTGCCGGGCTGGGATGGGAGTTGCGCACGCTCACGGCCTGCACGATCTCGGCGCCCAGGGGCACGCGATGGCCCAGCAGCAGCCCGCAGGGCTCCTCGTGCTCCTGGCCCGGCGGGAGCTGCTCGCCGGCGCCGGCCCCGAGCACCGCGGCCAAGGCGGCGGGTGAGATCCAGACGCGCGTGATCTTCATGCGTGCTTGCGGGCCTTCCAGGGCTGCGGAGCCTCTCCGGCCGGGGGGAGAGGGGCGCGCAACCGCAGGGACGCTAGCATGGCGCCCCCGCAACGTCATCCCGCGGAGCAGGGCCCAGGTGGGCCCGGCAGGGAGGCCTCGATGGACCCGACCCCGACAACCTCCACGTTGTTCCGCTTCAGCGCCGAGGGCGTGAACCTGGAGTTCTCGGGCACCGAGGATTTCGTCGCCCAGCAGGTCGAGCGCTTCCAGCGCTTCCTGGACCAGTCGGTGGGGGGGGGGGCGGCGTCGTCGGCGGCCACGCCCGCGCCCGCGCCCACCCCGGGTGCAACGGCCGCCCCTGCCCAGCCCAAGGAGAGCCTGGAGGCCTATGTCGCGGCGCGCCCGGTGCGCGAGGGCCGGGGCGCGATCCAGGACCGCATCCTGCTCTTCATCTCCTTCCTTCAGAACGTGTACGGCAAGCGCGAGGTCAGCGGCGACGACATCCTCTGGTGCTTCCAGCAGCTGGGCATCGAGCGCCCCAAGAACCTGCACAACGCCCTGGGCATCCTCAAGCGCAAGGTCCGCCACCTTGGCGAGGGCAGCCGCCGCGGCCTCTACCTGCTGTCGCCCGAGGGACGGGCGTACATGGAAGGTCGCTTCTCGTAACCAGCCGCGAGGAGCGCGCCTACGGGAGCAGCGCGCGGGCGATGTAGGAGGCGAGGTCGAGGCCGCGCGCGGTGGGCGCCAGACGCGCGCCTTCCAGGGTGAGCAGGCCCTCGCCCACGAAGCGCGCCAGGACCTCGGCGTGCTCGACGCGCGCGTCCAACCCCGTGCGCTCGCGCGCCGCCTCCAGGTCCACGCCCTCCACCAGGCGCAGGCCCATCATCAACGTCTCGAACAGTCGCGTGCGAGCATCCACGCTCTCGCTCCACTCCTCGGCGTGCCCGGTGGAGGTCACCGCGCGCGCGTAGGCCGCCGGGTCGCTGAGGTTCTTCCAGCGCCGTCCGTCGAGGTGGCCGTGGGCTCCCGCGCCCAGGCCCCACCAGCTGGCGTTGCGCCAGTAGCCGAGGTTGTGCCGGCTCTGGGCGCCCGCGCGCGCGTAGTTGCTCACCTCGTAGTGCGCCAGCCCGGCCGCCGACAGCCGATCGCGCACGAGGTGCTGGTGCGCCAGCTCACGGTCGTCCTCGGGCGCCGGCAGGCGGCCCTCGCGCATCCAGCGCGTGAAGGGCGTGCCCTCCTCGTAGGTGAGCACGTAAGCGCTCACGTGCTCGGTGGCCAGCGCGAGCGCCGACTCCACGTCGCGCTCCTGGTCCTCGAGGCTCTGCCCCGGCACGGCCAGGATCAGATCCACCGAGATGTGCTCGATGCCGCCGGCGCGCAGCAGGTCCACGCTGCGCCGCGTGTCGTCCGGGGCGTGCCAGCGTCCCAGGGTCTTGAGCGTGGCCGCGTCGAAGCTCTGCGCCCCCAGGCTCACGCGCGTGACCCCGGCCTGCGCCAGCGCAGCCACCTTCTCCTCGGTGAGCGAGCCCGGGTTGGCCTCGACCGTGAACTCCTCGAGGTGCTCGTCGCCCAGGATGCGGCGCAGACCGCCGAGGTAGCGCGCCAGCGTGGGCGTCTCGGCGTGGGTAGGCGTGCCTCCGCCCACGAAGATGGTGCGCGGCTGGCAGCCCGAGGCCCGCGCCTGTGCCTCGGCCAGCAGGGCGTCGGCGTAGCCGTCCATCTCGCTCTCGCGGCGCGCGTGCGAGTTGAAGTCGCAGTAGGGGCACTTCTGCGCGCAGAACGGAAAGTGGGCGTAGACGTGGGGGACGTACGGGACGAGGGCGACGCCGGCGGTCACTTCTTGGGCTTCGCGACGCGGGGGGGGCCGGGGGGGCGGTCGAGCACGGCCCTGAGCCGCTCGAGGGCCTGGTGCTCGAGCTGGCGCGCTCGCTCGCGCGAGAGCTGGAGCCGGTCGCCGATCTCGCGCAGCGTGAGCGGCGGCCCCTGGCCGTCGAGCCCGAAGCGCAGCCGGATCACGGCGGCCTCGCGCTCGGGCAGCGCGGCAACGCGCTCGCGCAGGCCGTCCTGCTCCCAGACCGCCAGGTCGATCAGGTCGGGGCGCTCGGCGCGCGGGTCCACCACCGCGTCCACGGTCTCGAACAGCAGGTCGAGCGACACCGTCGAGCTGCCCGGCGAGGCGCTGTGGAAGAGCCCCAGCAGCATGCGCTGCCGGCCCACGGGCGGCTTCAAGGCCTTGAGCAGCTCGGCGTCCTCCGGAGGATGTCCGTGCTTCTTCTCGTAGCCGCTGGCGAAGAGCCGCCAGCGGTTGACCTCCTCCGCCAGGTAGGAGGGCACGCGCACGGTCTTGACCGTGTTCATCAGCGAACGCCGCACGGCCTGCTTGATCCACCAGGTGGCGTTGGTGCTGAAACGCGTCTCGAGCGTCGGGTCGAACTTCTCGGCGGCATGCACCAGACCCACGTTGCCTTCTTCGACCAGATCGGGCAGCGCCAGCCCGCGCCCCACGTAACGCTTGGCCACCGACACCACCAGGCGCAGGTTGGCCTTGATCAGCTCCTCGCGCGCCTGCATGGCGTCGATGTGGTCCTCGGCCTGCCTCTGGACCCGCACCGCCAGCGCCCGCTCCGTCTCCGCCGTTAGCAACGGCGTGCGGCGGATCTCGTCCAGGTAGGTGTCGAAGGAGCGATCGCCGGAACGAGAGGCCATGCGCCGATGCTAGCCTGCGCCACCGCTCGATCGAAGCACGCGCGGATAGGGGCGTGCGACCCAGCCCCATGCAACCGAATCAAGCCCCTCGGAGGGCTCGCGCACGCATCTCACCGCGCCCGCCTCGGCTCGAGCGTGGCGTGGACGCACGTGATCGCACGCGCTGCGATGCGCACCGGCAGCCACAGTGGCTCGCACCCGGGCGCGGCGAGCAGCAGGAGGGCGCCGCCATCACGCGTCCTGACGTCGGCCCGGCAGGCTCCCTGGCGCGGCATCGGGGACACGGATACGCACGCGCGCGGGCTCGACGACCAGGCGCGCGCGCTGCGCGAGTGCGTCGCTGTATGTGCTGAGCGCCGCGAGGATTGCCGCAGGCTGGCGCAACAGGGGATGGTCCACGAGCCGTACGATGCCGGGCGAGACCAGACCACGGAGGAAGATCAGCTCGCCGAAGTCCTTGTCCGCGGTGAGCAGCACCCGGCCTTCGCGAACCGCCCGGGCGAGCAGCGCCTCGTCGCCCGGATCGGGGTCATCGGCCCCGACGCGGACGGCATCGTGGCCTGCGGCACACAGCGCAGCGAGCGCGCGACGCCCCACGCTGGCGTCCAGCAACAGTCTCACGAAGCCCCAAGGGCGGGCTCGACGCGCTCGTTGCGCAGCACGCGCTCGGCGTAGCGCAGGCAGGCCGACACGTCGGAGGCGTCGAGCTCGGGAAAGTCAGCGACGATCTCGGCCGGCGTGGCGCCACCCGCCAACCAGCCCAGGACGTGCTCGACCGCAATGCGCGTGCCCCGGAGAATGGGTTTGCCGTGCAGTACGCGAGGGTCAGTCACGATCCGCTCGAGCGGATCCTCGGGCCGGGTCTGCTCGACGACTTGCTCCAGCAGACCCAGGAGCAGTTCCACGATGAGCGCGCCCGCCGGAAGCGGGCCCACGTCGTCCCCTGCCGCTCGCCGCGGCCAATGCGGCCCCGCCAGGCGACGGATCCCGGCCGTCTCTTCGGTCCAGCCCTTGAGCCGCGCCATCGCCCTGTAGTTCGACGGCCCCCCGTAGCCCAACTCCGCGGAGCGTTGAAAGAGGGGATCGTGTGGCGGCACCGTTTCGATCCAGGGTCGGTCGCCCCAGACGGATCTCGGCACGGCGAGCGTTCCTGCCCCGAGCACCACGGCCGTGCGATCGCTCCCCTTCGCCCTCCAGAGCAAGACGATCGTGTCCCCCGGCCGCAAGCCTGGATCGGGTGTCGGCAGCCGCGGGCCGGGCGTCCAGAGCCCGCCCTCCCGAGCCAAGGTCCGCGTGGCCTCGAGGCCGACGGCCGCCCCGTTGGCCAGGTAGAGCCAGGTACGTGTCGGCAAAGCGTCGTTCATACGTGTTTGTCCAAGCAATGCTTAGATATACTCTATCTTAGAGCGGGCGCCTGTCAAGGGCCATGGCTCCTCCTGGCGCCCTGACAGCGCGGCGGGGCTAGGCCCCGCACCGCAGCACGCGCTCGTAGAGCGCCTCGTAGCGCTCCAGGGCCTGCGCCGGGGAGAAGCGCTCCACGGCGGCGGTTCGCGCGGCCAGGGCCATGCGCGCGCGACGCGGCTCGTCGGCGAGCAGGTCGGCCGCCGCGGCGCCCATGCGGGCGGCGTCGCCGTCCTCCACCAGCAGGCCGTCCACGCCGTCTTGCACCAGCTCGGGCAGGCCGCCGGCGCGCGAGACGACGGGGATCACGCCGCAGGCCATGGCCTCGAGCGCCGAGAGGCCGAAGGACTCGTGCTCGCTGGGCAGGAGCAGCATGTCGGCCAACGGCAAGAGCTCCTCGACGGCGGACTGCGTGCCCAGGAAGCGAACGCGGTCACGGACACCGAGGGCGCGGGCGCGGGCTTCGCACTCGGCGCGCTCCGGGCCGTCGCCCACCATCAGCAGGCGCGCCGGCAGGCGGGCGGCCACCACGGCGAAGGCCTCCACGGCCCGCGCGGCGCGCTTCACGGGCCGGAAATTCCCGATGTGGATCAGCACGCGCTCGGCGGGCGCGGCGAACGAGAGCCGTCGGCTCTCGCTCGTGCGCGGATGGAACCGATCGGCGTCCACGAAGTTCGCGATCACCTCGATCTCGCGCGTGAAGCCGAAGACCTTCTCGGTCTCGGCGCGCAGCCACTCGCTCACGGCCGTCACGGCGTTGGAGCGGCGCAGCGCGTGCTCGGTCACGCGGCGGTAGGAACGGTCCTGCCCGACCACGGTGATGTCGGTGCCGTGCAGCGTCGTGACCACCGGCAGCGCGCGCGGGGCGAGGATGTCCTGGACGAGCAGCGCCGCGAGCGTGTGGGGGATGGCGTAGTGGGCGTGCACGTGGTCGAGCGACTCGGCCTCGGCCACCTCGCTCAGGCGCGAGGCCAGGGCCACCTCGTAGGGCGGGTAGCGGAACAGCGGGTAGGTCGAGACCTCCACCTCGTGGAACACGAGCCCCCCGGGCAGCTCCGGCAGGCGCGCCGGCGGCGCGTACGAGAAGAGGTGCACCTCGTGGCCGCGCTCGACGAGGCCGCGTGAGAGCTCGACCGCGACCACGCCCGAGCCCCCGAAGGTCGGGTAGCAGAGGACGCCGATCTTCACAAGACGGCCGCGCCCCGCTTGCGCAGGGCCCCGAGCGGATCGTCGAGCGCCAGCACGCGGTCCACGCGGTAGGGCTCGCCCCAGGCGGCGCCGATGCGCGCGCCCCAGTAGGCGAAGCGCGCCTCGAAGCGGCGCCGGAACTCGGGCGCGGCGATGTTGGTCACGGGACCGACGGCACCGTCCAGGCCCAGTTGCGAGGCGTAGCAGCAGGCGAGCGCCCAGCGCTCCTCCCAGACCTCGCTCACGTCCACCACGAAGGAGGGCGTGGGCTCGAGGTGGCCGAAGTACTCCACCAGCGCGTCGGGGCGATGGGGGGGCAGGCCGCCTCCGGCCGCCTTGCCGATGGTGGCCAGGTAGTAGGCGCGCTGCACGATCTCGGCCGTGGCGATGTGGTCGGGATGGCGGTCCTCGCGGCAGGGCGAGAGAACCACGCGCGGACGCCAGCGACGGATGGCTGCGGTGACGGCCTCGACAGCCGCCGGCGTGGCCTCCACGCGCGTGTCGGGAAGGCCCAGGTTCTCGCGCGCCACAAGGCGCAGCATGGCGCTGGCGGCGGCGCTCTCCCGCGCGCGCGTCTCGGGCGTGCCGCGCGAGCCGGCCTCGCCGCGCGTGGCGTCCACGATGACCAGGCGTTCGCCGGCATGAGCGAGCTTCAACATCCAGCCGCCGGCGCACAGCTCGACGTCGTCGGGGTGCGGGCCGAAGGCCAGGACGCTCACCGGCTCGGGCAGAGCGAGCTGACCAGGGGAGGGGGCGCTGGGGGAGGGAGCGGGTGTCATGGGGTCGGGGCACCTGGCGGGGGCGGGACGGAAGGCGCGTCGGCGACGAGCAGCCACAGGCCGTCGGCCAGAGGATCGAGCGCCTCCAGCCCCTCGCGCACGGCGCTCAGACCATACCGGGCGAGCGGGGTGAGGATCGAGAGCACGCGCTCCTGCGGGCGGCTGCGGGGGAGGAGCAGGTTCGTCAGCCGCGTCCAGCGGCCAGCCGCCACGCCCGCGTCGGTCTCGTAGGCCGCCTCGATCGCGGGCCGCGCGCGTTCCCAGCCCTGGAGCAGGCGCTCGAGGGCCACGCGCAGGGCCGCCGCGCCGCTGCCGCCCCCCGAGCCCCCCGCACCCAGCAGGTCGGCGCGCCGCCGCTGCGCCGCCAGCAGGTCGCCGACCTCGCCCAGGAGCGCGGTCACCTCGGGATCGCCCGCGCCGCGCACGGGACTGGCGCCTTCGAGCACCTCCTCCAGGCGGCGACCGAACGCGCCCGCGCTCTCCTCGGAGCGCGCGTCGAGCCACACGGCGCTGGGCCGCGGCAGGGCCAGGGGGAAACGTCGGCCCACGGCGCGGTGGGCCCTGCTCAGCTGCGCGTGGTAAGCGAGCTCGGTGGGCCCTGCGAGGTAGGCCAGCACCGGCAGGATCGCGTTCTGCAGCACGACGCGGCCGGCCACGTCGGGGCTGGCCAGGAGCGGCTGGGCCTCGAGGTGCTGCGCCAGCTGCTCGAGGCCGCCGCCCCAGGGACGTCCGTCGCGCAGCACCTGGCCGGTGGGATCCAGGCCCAGGCGCGAGCGCGGCCCGCGCGCGTGCGCGCGCCCGAACCAGGGGAGGTCCTCGGCGCGCGGCTCGAGCGGCGCGGCGAGGCCTGCCCCGCGCAGCTCGGTGGCCACCGCGCGCACGGCGGCAGTGATCGCCGGCCCGTGGCGGGCGAGGTCCGCGAACGCGGATCCCAGCCAAGGTGCGAGCTCGCGCGGCTCAAGGATGACCAAGCCGGTCTCGGCCAGCACCGTGGCCAGGATGCGCGCGCTCCAGGTGGCGAAGGACTCACCGGCGCGGCGCACGACGAGCTCGAAGGCCTCGTGCGCACGCGGCGTGTCGGGCAGCAAGGCGCGCAACTCGGCCTCGAGCGCCTCCGTGGCCGCGACCGGCAGGTCGAGATCGACGAGACTGCGCCGGTCTCCCTTGAGCGGCAGGGAGAGCTGCCGCGGCTGGCCGTCGCGGTCGAGCAGCGTGACCTGGTTGGCCTCGTCGAGGTCGTGGTCCTCCGAGGCTAGCCAGAAGACGGGCACGACCGGCATCCCCGTCGCAGCCGACACGCGCGCGGCGAGGGCCACGGCCCCCGCCGCCTTGTGGAAAGAGAGCAGCGGCCCGCCCAGCAAGCCCGGCTGCTGCCCCGTCACGACCGCCACAGCGCCTGCGGCGGGGTCGCCGAGCAGGCGCGCGTTCTCGACCGCGCGCGCCGAGCCGCTCAGGGCCTGCTGGCGCTGCGCCAGGACCTCAAGCGCGGCGGCCGGCAGACGCGGCGTGCGCGCGGCCTCGGCCACCGCGGCGCGCCAGCCGGCGGCGTCACGCGGCGGGGCCGTAAGCAGCCCCAGGGCCGCGTCACGGCCGGCACGCAGCGCCTGCCCCAACACCTCCACGCCTCCGGCTTCCACGCCGCGCGCCGGCCGTCCGATGAGGCGTGCGCGCGTCATGGGCTCAGTCAGCGTCGTCCGGGCTTGCGCGCTACGCGGACCTGGCGCTCGGAGAGCGGCTCGAAGGGCCGGCCGTCGAGATCGCCCGCGCGCTCACCCTCGGGCGTCAGGCCGGCCTCCACGAGCAGCGCGTCGATCTCCCGCGGCTCGTAGAGCCGCACGCGCTCCTCGAACTCGGCCTCGACGCCGCGCGCGCCCTCGCGCCGCACGACCACATGCTTGACGACGAGAGGACCGCCGGCGGCGCCCTCGTCGATGCGCCGACGCAGATCCACGCTCAGGCCCGACACGTCCTGATGCTCCTCGGCGACGAGGCTCGCGCGTACGTGCGCGGGGTTCAAGAAATCGATCAGGAACGACCCGCCGGGCACGAGCGCCCGGGTGACCCCGCGCAGCACGAGCAGGTCCTCCTGGCGCGTGGGGAAGTAGCCCAGCGAGGTGAACAGCGAGACGGCCGCCTCGAACTGCGCCTGGAAGGGCATCGAGCGCGCGTCCCAGCGCAGGTAGAGGGGCATGCCGGGCAGGTTGGGGCTCTTGGCGCGCGCTTCCTCGAGCAGCTCCGCGCTCAGATCCACGCCCGTGACCTTCAGTCCCCGGCTGGCGAAGGCCCGGCAGTAACGCCCCGCGCCGCAGGCCACGTCCAGGAGGCGCGCGCCGATCTTGACCCCGAGCAGCCCGAGGATCTGCGGCGCATGGCGCTGCGCCTCGGCGTCGTCACGGTGGGGATGGAGCTTCAACCACAGCCGGTCGAACACGGTCGTGTACCAGGGGCGGTCGAGCTCGGTGGCTTCAGGCGCCGGCGCGGACGACATCCAGGTCCTCCCTCGCGGCCGCGGCCGCACGTGCCACGGCAGCGCGCCAATCGCTCTCGGCCCCGGCCGGGTGCACGATGCTGCGCGAGGCGTTCACCACCGCACCGCTGCCGTCGGCGCGGTAGCACACCGCCACGTCGCGGGCCGTCGCACCTTGCGCGCCGTAGCCGGGCACCAGGAACGGCGTGGACGGCAGACGCGCGCGCAGCTCGGCGGAAGCCTTGGGTCCGGTGGCCCCCACGACGGCGCCCACGGCCGAGAGGCCCGTGACCGGGCTCAGGTGGGCCTGCCCGAGCGAGGCGACCAGGTCGGCGGCGCGCTCGAAGACGCGCGCCCCGCCGGCGGACAGCTCAAGGTCTTGCAGATCGGCGGCGCCTGGGTTGCTGGTGCGCACCAAGACGTAGAGGCCCTTGCCGTGAGCGACGGCGCGCTTGACGAACGGCTCGAGCGCATCGCGGCCCATCCACGGGTTGAGCGTGAGGGCGTCGGCCTCGAGGTCGCCCCCGGGCGAGAGATGGCCGGCCGCGTAGGCCTCGGCGGTGGTCCCGATGTCGCCGCGCTTGACGTCGGCGATCACCAGCAGACGCTTGCGGCGCGCCTCGGCGAGGATCGCGGCATAGGCGCGCAGGCCCGCGAGGCCGTGCGCCTCGAAGAAGGCGATCTGCACCTTGAAGCAGGCCGCGTGGGCGGCCGTGAGCTCGAGCACCTCGCAGCCGAAGCGGGTGAGCGCCTTCTCGGCGTCGCCCGCGGCCGCGGCGCGGATGGCGGGCGGCAACTGCTCGAGGCGCGGGTCGAGGCCCACGCACAGGGTGGTGCGGCGGTCCTGCCGGGCGGCCTCGAGGCGGTCGAAGAAGGGCTCGGGTGCCATGGGCCCGGGATCCTACCCCCCTAGTGTCGCGAGTCAGAAGTTCGTGGCGAATCTAGGCACGGCGCGGTGGCCCGAGCGCCCCCGGCCCAGCGCGCCGCCCGTGATGTCCCAGAATTGCGGCCGGTCATTTAGCGGGCCACCCGCCTGGCAGGACGCGGGCGCAGACCCAGCCGGCGCAGGAAGGCGGCGAGCAGGCGCGGGCCGACCTCCGTGAGGTAGCTCTCGGGGTGGAATTGGACCCCCTCGAGCGGATGGCTCAGGTGACGCATGGCCATCACCTCGCCGTCGGGCGAGCGGGCCGTGACGCGCATCCCCCGACCGGGGGCCCGCGGCGCGACCACCAGCGAGTGGTAGCGCGCCGCCAGGAAGCCGGCGGGCAGGCCGGCGAGCAGGCCTTCGCCCCCATGGTGGATGGGCGTGGCGCTGCCGTGGATCGGCCGGCGGGCGCGCACCACCCTGCCCCCGTAGGCCAGCGCCAGGGCCTGGTGCCCCAGGCAGACCCCGAGGATGGGGAGCCTCTCGCCCAGGGCGCGGACCAGCGCCACCGCGATGCCCGCGTCCTCGGGCCGGCCCGGCCCCGGCGAGAGGACGACGCCCCGCACGCCGCTGCGTGCCACGTCCTCCACGCTCAGGGCGTCGTTGCGGGCCACGAGCACACGCGCGCCCAATTGCTCGAAGGCGTCCACCAAGTTGTGGGTGAACGAGTCGTAGCTGTCGAGCACGAGCAGGTCGGCGCGCACGGAGGCAGCCTACGCGAGGGGTGGAATCTGCGTGGGGCAGCACGCGCAAGCTCTTGTCCGAGCGCGGCTTTGTGCGCGTGGTCGCATTGTGGAGAAGTCGCGGGGGGAGAGGCGGCGGAAGATCCGGAGAAGAGCCAGGCTGGAGCCTGGCGCTCCCAGGGCAAACCAAGAGGCCAGAGGTGAGGGGGGGCACTAGGATCGAAAGCCATGTCCCGGCCCCGCCTCTACCTGGACACTGCCGCTTCGGCGCCGCTCAGGCCCGAGGCGGCCGAGGCCATGGCGCGCGTGCTGGCCACGCTGCACGGCAACCCTGCGTCACCCCATGCCGAGGGTCGCGCGGCCAAGGACGCCCTCGAAGACGCCCGCTCGCGCGTGGCCGTGGCTCTGGGCTGCCGGCCGCGGGAGGTGATCTTCACCGCCTCGGGCACCGAGGCGGCCAACCTGGGAGTGCGCGGCGCCGCCTTGGCGCGGGCCGCGGTAGGCCGGCGCGTGCTCCTGAGCGCGGTCGAGCACCCCTGCGTGCTGGAGGCAGCCCGGGCGCTGGCGCCCGCGGGGTTCCAGCTGACGCTGGTGCCGGTGGACGAGCGCGGACGCGTGGACGAGCGCGCCTTCCTGGCCTGCGCGACACCCGACACCGCGCTGGCCTGCCTGATGCTCGCCAACCACGAGACGGGCAACCTCCTGCCGGTGGCGGCCGTGGCGCAAGGCCTGCGAGCGCAGCGCATCCCGCTCCTGGTGGACGCCTCCCTGGCCTTCGGTCGCCTCCCGGTACGTCTGCCCGACCTGGGCGCGGACCTGCTGGTGCTCTCGGGCCACAAGCTGGGCGGTCCCAAGGGCTCGGGCGCGCTGATCGTGCGCCGGCCCACGCGCCTGGAGCCGCTGCTGGTGGGGGGGCTGCAGGAGGAACGCCTGCGCGCGGGCACCGAGAACCTGGCGGCCGCCGTGGGCCTGGCGGCCGCGCTCGAGGCCTGCCAGCGCGAGCAAGCGAGCGACGCGCAGCGGCTCGAGGCCGGCGTGGCCGCCTCCCCCGACGCGCTGGCACCGCTGCCGGGCTGGCGGCGCCTGGGCGACCCCGCCCAGGCGCTCCCCGGGCTGGTCACGCTCGAGCTCGACGGCGTCGAGGGCGAAGCCGTGATGATCAACATGGACCTCGCGGGATGCGCCGTCGCCACGGGCAGCACCTGCGCGCTGGGCGGCACCGAGGTCAGCCCGTCGTTGCTCGCGATGGGACTCTCCGCGCGTCGCGCCGCCTCGACGATCCGCGTCAGCCCCGGTCCGGAGGCGACGCACGACGCGTTGGCCGGCGCTGCAGAGACGTTGCGCGCTGCCGTGGAGCGCCTGCGCGGTCTGGCGCGCCGTTGACGCGCGCGCCCGGACGACGCTGGGCAGGTGGCCGTGCGAGGCCGGATGGGTGGGCTCCCGGGTGGACGCTTTGTTCGCCCCGCACGCATCCGGCACGCCGTCGTCGAGGTTGAAGGCCCTCGGCCACGCCTCTACCTTCTCGCCCTGTCGCCGTGCCGGCTGGCGCGACGACCCGCGCGGAGGGCAGCCGCGCGGGATGGGACCCATCGCGTGGGCCACGGAACGTGGGCCACGGAGCGCGGTCGGCGCCTGACGCAGGGACGATCATCGATGCAGGACCGGAACGCACCGCTCGAGAGTCGCACCGACACGAGCACGCCGCCGACGGGCGGGCAGGAGGAGCGCTTCGCGCGCCTGCTCGACGCGCTGCGTCGGCGCATCACCAAGCAGCAGTTCTCCACCTGGTTCCAGCGCACCACGCTGGTCAGCTGGCGCGGCGCCGACCTCGTGATCGGGGTGCCGAACCTCTTCTACCAGCAGTGGTTCCAGCGCCACTTCCGCGGGATGATCGCGGAGGCGGCCAGCGAGCTGGCGACCTCGGCCGTGCAGGTGAGCTTCAGCCTCGAGGCGAGCGAGGCATCGAGCGCCGTCGCGTCGGCGCCCGAGCCGCTGCAGAGCGCGCCCCCCGGCGCGGTCGCCGCCGCGACGGCGCCCGCCGGGCCCAGCGTCGCCACGCCCGTCGCCCCCACGCCCTTCCATGGCACGGGCAGCGGCGACCGGCCGCTGCTGCTGGGCCAGCACTACACCTTCGAGAACTTCATCGTCGGTCCCTCGAACCACATGGCCTACGCCAGCGCGCGCGCCGTGGCGCAGGAGCCGGGCCGGGCCTACAACCCGCTCTTCATCCACGGTCCGGTGGGGCTGGGCAAGACGCACCTGCTCCACGCCGTGTGCCACGAGTTCTTGAGCCGCTCCCCCAGCGAGCGCGTCTGCTTCCTCTCGTGCGAGGAGTTCATCAACGAGTTCCTGCTCGCGCTCAAGCTCAACGACGTGGACCGCTTCCGTCAGCGCTTCCGCGACGTGCACCTGCTGGTGATCGACGACATCAGGTGATGGTAGAGAATTTCATGGTTGATTTTTTCGTTTGGTTGATTGGGATGGTTTTTAGATTTTGGGATTTTCG
>JANOFW010000269.1:0-1753 GCA_031413835.1 Planctomycetia bacterium | reverse complement strand
CGGGGCGCGTCACGCGCCGAGACGGGACTCCGGCTGCTTCGATGTGGGTGCGGGCCATGCGCGCCGATCCTTCCTACGGTGGGACGTCGCCTGCGACTCGCTCGGACACCGAGGGGAACTACGAGCTGCGCGGCCTCGACCCCGGGTCATGGCGCATCGTGGCGCGCGGCGACGGCTGGGTGGCCGCGGGACTCTCCGACAACCCGTCCGCGCCGCGCGCGAACGACCCCTACCTCGCCGTCGTCACCTCCGGACCCGCCGTGCGTGTGGACATCGTCGTCGAGCCCGCTGCCCGGGTAGTGGGCCGCGTCGTCGGTCCCGACGCGAACCCCTTGCCCGGGGCCACGGTCGAGGCGCTCCCAGACATGACGGAAGGTGGGAACGGAGAGGACGCGCCACTGGGACGATCCGCGGACCCTTGTGAGACAACGACCGCCGAGGCCGACGGGGGCTTCACCTTGGACAGCCTCCTGCCCGGCTCTACATACCGCTTGCGCGCGCGCTCGCCCGAGCACCTGCCCTCGCTTCCCCACGCGGTGCTCGCCGCGCTGGGCGAGCCGGCGCCCGTGGAGCTGGCGCTGCGTGCAGGGCGCTGGATCGAGGTGGTTGTGGTGGACGACGAAGGTCGTCTGCTGCCGGGCGTAGAGGTGCGTGCCTTCGAGGAGGGCCCGTCGCGGTGGGAGATGGGAGTTGGGCGACACGAGGCTCGCACCTCCGCCGCCGGGGCGGTACGGCTCGGGCCGTTCGAGGCGCGCCCGATCGAGATCGTGATCCGTGCGGATGGGTACGTGGACAGCATGTCCCGGGGGACGGCCGAGGACTGGATCGTGCCCCCGAGCGAGAGCACGATCACGATCCAGCTCCCTCGTGGCCGCTCGGTATCCGGGCGGGTGCTCGCGCCAGGCGGCGCTCCTGCACCTCGCACGGAGGTCCAGGCCCAGCTCCGTAGAACGCACCGGAGTGGCTGGTCGATCAGCGGCCTGCATTCCGTGGAGACCGACGACACCGGTTCGTTTCGCATCGGAGGGCTGCCCGAGGGCCGGATCACGCTCGACGCGATCCAGCGCGACAAGTCGCCGCCGTGGGTGGGGCTCATCGAGGTTGACGCCGGCGCCGTGGACGTGGTGCTGCAGCTGGAGCAGGACACTCGGCACGTCGTGCTCAAGATCTTGGGGCCCGACGGCCAGCCCATCCCCCACGCGCTCGTCCAGCTCCTGCCGAGGGCGCCGCAGGAGGCGCACAACGGACGCTTCGAGATCGAGTCGGAGGACCTGGCCCATTGGAGCGTGGATGTCGTGGTCTCCGATGCCCGCGACGCGGAGGGCAAGCCACTCGGGCTGGCTCCAGCGCGCTTGACCCTCCCGAAAGGGCGGGGGGGCGAGATGGACGTGCGCCTTGTGCCCGGGTCGGCGATCGCGGGCCGCGTGGTCGACGAGCGGGGCGACTCCATCCCCGGAGCGCTGGTGCAGGTCGCGACGGACGGGGGGTCGTGGAGGGGCGCGGAGGAGCAGGCGCCCGCCACCCGAACCGCGGACGATGGCACCTTTCGTATTGCCTCGCTCGGCGACGGTGCTCACATCCTGACCATTGGCGCGCCGGAGCCCTTCGTCGCTATCGCGCCGCAGAGCGTGGTGGCCGGGACCGAGGATCTGCGTGTCGTCCTGCGCCGTGGCGTGAGCGCGCTCGTGACGGTGCTCGACGGCGAGGGGCGACCCGTGCCGGGAGCCGGCGTCTATGTGCAGGCCGGGAACGC
>JANOFW010000268.1:0-3925 GCA_031413835.1 Planctomycetia bacterium | reverse complement strand
GGCCGGCACGCTGGACAGGGTGCGGAGGGCCGCCGCGGAGGACGCCGTGTAGTCTGTCTACATCAGGACGACGCGGTGGCCCGAGCGCCCCCGGCCCAGCGCGCCGCCCGTGATGTCCCAGAATTGCGGCCGGTCATTTAGAGCCGCACTTCGACGTCGCGCACGTCGTGGAGGTGCACGGTGTCCACGAAGCGCACACGGCGTGGGGCCACCAGGCCCATCACGAGGCTGTGGGTGCGGCAGCCGGAGCCGAAGAAGGTCACGCCCTTGAGCAGGTCGCCCTGGGTCACTCCTGTGGCGGCGAAGATCAGGCGCTCGCCCGGCGCGAGATCCGTGGCCGTGCGCAGCTTGTCGAAGTCGGTCACGCCCATCTTCTGCGCGCGTGCCTTGTCGCCCGGCTTGTGCTCCACGAGCCGGCCTTGCATCTCGCCGCCCAGGCAGCGCACCGCCACGGCCGTGAGCACGCCTTCGGGTGCCCCGCCCACTCCCATCACGGCGTGCACGGCCGTGCCGGTCACGCAGGCGCTGATGGAGGGGGCCAGGTCGCCGTCGGTGATGAAGCGGATGCGTGCGCCGGCGCGGCGGATCTGCTCCACCAGCTCGGCGTGGCGCGGACGATCGAGCACCACGACGGTGATGTCGGCCACCTTGCGGTCCAGGCTCTTGGCGATGGCGGCGAGGTTCTCCCCCGGGGTGGCGTCGAGACTCACGCGCCCGCGGCTGCGCGGGCCGACGACCAGCTTCTGCATGTAGCAGTCCGGGGCGTGCAGCAGCCCGCCGCGCTCGGAGGCGGCCAGCACCGCGATCGAGCCGTTCATACCGCCGGCGCACAGGTTCGTGCCCTCGAGCGGGTCCACGGCGATGTCCACCTCGGGCGTGCTGGGGGCCCCCGTGCCGAGCGTCTCGCCGATCCAGAGCATGGGCGCCTCGTCGCGCTCGCCCTCGCCGATCACCACGCGCCCGCGCATGGGGATGGCGCCCAGGACGGCGCGCATGGCCTCTACCGCCACGTGGTCGGCATGCTTGCCGTCGCCCTGGCCCACCGTCCGGCCCGCGGCGATGGCGGCCGACTCGGTGACGCGCAAAAACTGGTGGGAAAGCTCGTGGGGCATGGATCCTCCCGGATCGCGGCGGCTGCCGCGCACCCTACGTCGCCCTCCGTGCCCGTGCAACGCGGCACATGGCGCCGGCCCCGGGCAGTCTTGCGCATCGGCCCGCGAACCTGCGAGGGTAGTGGGTTCGGAGACGCCATGAGCCAGCCCCCCGTTCCCCCCAAACCCGCGCCCCCCGTACCCCCTGCTCCCTCGACGCTCGAGCGCGACACGCTCGCCTACCACGAGCTGCCCTTCCCCGGGAAGCTCGAGGTCGTGCCGAGCAAGCCGGTCGCCACCCAGCGCGACCTCTCCCTGGCCTACACGCCCGGGGTGGCGATCCCCTGCCTGAAGATCCAGGCCAACCCCACGGACGCGTACCGCTACACGAACAAGGGCAACCTGGTGGCGGTCATCACCAACGGCACCGCGATCCTGGGCCTGGGCAACATCGGCCCCCTGGCCGGCAAGCCGGTCATGGAGGGCAAGGCGGTCCTGTTCAAGAAGTTCGCCGGCATCGACGTCTTCGACATTGAGATGGACGCGCCCACGGCGAGCCAGTTGGTGGAGGCCGTGATCCGCATCGCGCCCACCTTCGGGGGCATCAACCTCGAGGACGTCAAGGCCCCCGAGTGCTTCGAGGTCGAGCGGCGCCTGAAGGAGGCGCTCGACATCCCCGTCTTCCACGACGACCAGCACGGCACGGCGATCATCTCGGCGGCGGCGCTGATGAACGCGGCCGAAATCGCCGGCAAGCGCCTGGCCGACCTCAAGGTGGTGGTCTCCGGCGCCGGGGCCGCGGGCATCGCCTGCATCGACATGTGGGTCTCGCTGGGCGTGGAGCGCTCCAAGGTGGTCTTCACCGACAGCAAGGGCGTGGTCTGGAAGGGCCGCAAGGAGGGCATGAACGCCGAGAAGGAGAAGATCGCGGTGGACACGCCGCTGCGCACGCTGGCCCAGGCCATGGTGGGGGCCAACGTCTTCCTGGGCGTGAGCGGGCCCAACCTGGTCTCGCCCGACATGGTGCGCTCCATGGCGCCGCGTCCGATCGTCTTCGCCATGGCGAACCCCGACCCTGAGATCACCTACCCCGACGCCGTCGCCGCGCGCGAGGACGTGATCATGGCCACGGGGCGCAGCGACTACCCCAACCAGGTCAACAACGTCCTGTGCTTCCCGTTCATCTTCCGCGGCGCGCTAGACGTCAAGGCGCGCGCCATCAGCCAGGGCATGAAGCTGGCCGCGGCCCGCGCGCTGGCCGACCTGACCCGGGAGGACGTGCCCGAGAGCGTCTGCGAGGCCTACGGCGGCGAGCCGCTCGCCTTCGGCGCGCGCTACATCATCCCCAAGCCCTTCGATCACCGCGTGCTGCTCTGGGTGGCCCCTGCCGTGGCCGAGGCGGCCGTCAAGGACGGCACCTCGCCCCTGAAGGAGTTCGACGTCGAGGCCTACCGCCGCTCGCTGGCGCGCTACCTGGGCGGGGCGCGCCAGGTGATGACCGCGGCGGAGGCGCGCGCGCGCCGCATCCGCGCGCGCGTGGCCTTCGCCGAGGGCGACGAGGTGCGCAGCCTGCGCGCCGCGGCCCAGGCCCTCGAGGAGGGCATCGCCGTGCCCGTGCTGGTGGGCGACGAGGCGCGTATCCGCGAGGTCGCGTCGGCTTCGGGCGTGGACCTCACGGGCATGACGATCAACGACCCGCGCTCCGACCCGCGCCGCGAGGCGCTCGCGCGGCGGCTCTACGACCTGCGCCGCCGCCGGGGCCTGAACCTGCGCGAGGCACAGTGGCGCGCCTCGCACCCCCGACGCCACGCGCTGCTGCTGCTCGAGCAGGGCGCGGTGGACGCCGTGGTCACGGGCGTGAACCAGACCTACCCCGACGGCGTGCGCGACGCGCTGCAGATCATCGGCACGCGCGCCGGCGCCAAGGCGGCCGCGTTGCACGTGATGGTGCTCAAGGATCGCACCCTGTTCCTGGCCGACACCTCGCTCAACATCGAGCCCACGGCCGCGGAGCTGGCCAAGATCGCCATCGCCGCCGCCGACACGGCCCGCGCCTTCGACGTCCAGCCGCGGGTGGCCGTGCTCTCCTTCAGCAACTTCGGCTCGGTCGTCCATCCCTCCGCCAAGCGCTGCGAGGAGGCCGTGCGCCTCGTGCGCGCCGAGCGCCCCGACATCGTCATCGACGGCGAGATGCACGCCGACGTGGCCCTCGATCCCAAGCTCGGCCCGCAGATGAACCCCGACAGCCTGATCCAGGGCGACGCCAACGTGCTCATCTTCCCCGACCTGGCCAGCGGCAACATCGGCTACAAGCTGCTCCAGTACCTGGCCGGCGCCGAGGCCATCGGCCCGCTGCTGCTGGGCATGGCCAAGCCGGTGGTCGTCTCCTACCAGGCCGCCAGCGTGCAGACGCTCGTGAACCTCACGGCGATCGCGGTCGCTGGCGCGCGCCGCCCGGCCTAGGCGCCGGAGTCGGGCGGCAGAGCGACGAGCACGGGCCGCGTCGGCGGGCTGGCGGTCCCGGGGCCGCGCGCTCAGCGCGCGCGCACCGGAACCTGGAGCTCCCAGAAGCGCTGCGCGCTAGGCACCATCGGGCTGTTGTAGCCCAGGGTGCGGAAGGCTCCGGTCACGACGAGGCCGTCCTTGGCGAGGCGCTCCTCGAGCGCCTGGCGCGCCACGCGCATGTTCGCCTCGAGACGTTCGCCGCGCAGGCCGATGCTCAGCACTTCGATCGCGGGCAGGTCGAGCACGGCCACGCGGCCCTGGGTGCCGGAGGCGCCCTGAGCGGGGTGCTCGTAGAGGAAGGCCATGTCGGTCGAGCGCAGCTCCTCGTC
>JANOFW010000267.1:0-3997 GCA_031413835.1 Planctomycetia bacterium | reverse complement strand
CGCGACGCGATCAACGTGCCGAGTCGCGCGGTCTCCGCGATGTCGCCGAGGTAGGCGCGCAGATGCTTACACGTCCGGCGATCGACCGTCGCGCTCTGATTCTTCCACGCGGGGCAGGTGCAAGCGGGAGGGCGCTCCCGTGGGGAGGGCGGTACGCGAACTCGCACAGCGACCCAGAGCCAGGCTGGAGCCTGGCGCTCCCAGGCGCCCCACCTCGCACCCCGCCCGGTACGAGCACGTCGGCGCCCGGACCAGCGACGCGCTCCGCTCAGTAGAGAAACACGTCCACGAGCGCGCCCTCGGGCCAGCCCTCGAGGTCCTTGGGCACGAGCACGTAGCCGTCGGCTTCCGTGGTGGAGGAGAGGATCGAGGCGCCCCGCGACATGAGCGGCTCGACGTGCGCGTCCACGATCCGGACGCGCACGTAGTCCACGCGGCCCAGCACGCTGACGATCTTGCGCGCCAGCGGGAGCGTGCGCACGAGGTAGGGGGGCTCGGGGGGCAGGCCCGCGCGCGCGCGCACGGCGCGGCCGGCGAACAGGTCGTAGGCGCACAGGCACGAAACGGGGTTGCCGGGGAGCAGGAACACGGGGCGCTCGCCCAGCAGGCCCATGCCGGTGGGGGAGGCGGGGCGCAGGGCGAGGCCGTGGAAGACCAGCGTGCCCAGCGTCGCCAGCAGCTGCGGGGCGTGATCCTCGAGCCCCACGCTGCTGCCGCCGGAGACGAGCACGATGTCGCCGCGCGCGCCCACGAGCGCGGCGCGCATGCTCGCCTCGCCGTCGGCCACGCGCCGCGTCTCGGCCACCCGCCCGCCGTCGCGTTCGACCAGCGCCGCGAGCATGGGCGAGTTGCTGTCCACGATCTGTGCGCGGGCCGCGTCGGGGCGCGTGCCGGCCGCGACCAGCTCGTCGCCGGTGATCAGCAGCGAGACGCTGGGAGCGGCGCGCAGGGAGAGTTCGGCCGCGCCCACCGAGGCCGCCAGCCCAAGGTCCTGCGGGCGCAGGAGTCGGCCGGCCGGGAGGACGATCGTGCCGGCGCGCACGTCCTCGCCCACCTCACCCACGTGGCGCCGTGGCGCCACGGGCTCGCGCACCAGCACGTGGCCCGCGCGCTCCTCGCCCTGCTCCGCCGGCAGCACGGCGTCGGCACCCTGCGGCAGCGGCGCGCCGGTCATGATGCGCACGGCCTGGCCCGCCCCCACGGCCCCCGGGAAGGGGTGGCCGGGCAGCGCCGCGCCCACGAGCGCGAGGCTCACAGGATCGGACTCGCCGGCGCCGAAGGTGTCCGCGCCGCGCACGGCCCAGCCGTCCATCGCGGCGCGCGCGAAGGGCGGCACGTTGACCGGGCTGACGAGGTCCTCGGCCAGCACGCGACCGCGCGCCGACGCCAGCGCCACGCGCACCACCTGCCGGGGTCGCGGGAGGCCGTCCACCCAGGCCTGCGCGTCGGCGACGTCGGCACGCTCGGAGAAGCCGCGCATGCGGACGTCGCGGGGGGTCACGTCCGGGGCGCCGCCGCCCCGGCCTTCACCCGCGCCGCCACCTCGTCGGGGAAGTGCGTGAGCACGCTGGTGGCGGGGTTCAGGACCACCTGACCCAGGCCGCAGATGGAGGTCAGGCGCAGCGCCTCGTCGAGCTCGGGGAAGAGCGCGAACGGCGCCGGGCCGCCGCGGCCCGTGAGCGCGCGGTCGAGCAGCTCGACGGCCTTCTCGCTGCCGACGCGGCAGGGCACGCACTTGCCGCAGGACTCGTTGCGGAAGAAGCGCACCAGGTTGGCGGCCAGCTCGAGCATGTCGGTGCCTTCGGCGATCACGAGCACGGCACCCGAGCCCAGCATGCTGCCGGCCTTGGTCATGGGCTCGAAGTCCAGCGGCGTGTCGATCGCCGAGGCCGGCAGGAACGTGGCGCTGGCGCCGCCGGGGGAGAAGGCCTTGAGACGTCGGCCGCCGCTCACCCCGCCCGCGTGCTGCTCGAGGAGCACGCGCGTGGGCGTGCCCATGGGCACGCAGTAGACGCCGGGCTTCTCGACGTGCCCGCAGATCGAGAGCAGCTTCCAACCGTGGCCGCCGTTCACGCCGTGCGCCTTCCAGGCGGCCGGGCCCTCGCTCAGGATCAGCGGCACGTGGTGGAAGGTCTCCACGTTGTTCATCAGGGTGGGCAGGCCGTGAACGCCGTGCGTGACCGGGTAGGGGGGCTTGTTGCGCGGCTCGCCGCGCTTGCCCTCCAGGGCCTCGAGCAGGGCCGTCTCCTCGCCCATGATGTAGCCGCCGGGCGAGACGAAGACCGAGAGGTCCACGCCGGTCTGCGCCAGCAGCCCCAGCTTGCCGACGCGCTCGATCTCGCGCCGGATGGCCTTGCACTCGCGGGTGTACTCGTGGCGGATGTAGACCACCGCCGTCGTGGCTCCCACCACGGCGCAGGCGATCAGCAGGCCCTCGATCACGAGGTGCGGCAGCTCCTCGAGGATCACGCGGTCCTTGAAGGTGCTGGGCTCGCTCTCGTCGGCGTTGACCACGGCCCATTTCTGGGGGCCCTTGGCATCGCGCACCAGGCGCCACTTGAGGCCCGTGCCGAAGCCCGCGCCGCCCATGCCGCGCAGGCCGGCGGCGGTCAGCTGGTCGGGGACGTTCGCCCGCGCCGTCGCCAGGTCGGCCAGCACCTTGCGCAGCATGCCGTAGTGCTGCTCGCCTCTGGCGTAGGGATCCGTGGGCCAGCGCCGCGGCGTGGCCGTGGGCTCGTCGGGCGGGAGCGGCCGGGCCCCCTTCGCGGCCGCGATCACCTCGTCGGCCTTCCAGCCGAGCAGCGGCACGTCGTTCACGCAGGCCGCCGGCGCGGCATCGCAACGGCCCAGGCAGCTGACCTCCGCCACCTCGACGCCCGTCGCGCCCTTCAGGCCTGCAGCGAGGCGCTTGCCGTAGGCCGCGCCCCCCGCCACCAGGCAGGCGGCGTCGCGGCAGACGGCCACGTGGGCCTTGGGCGGCGGCGAGAGCCGGTAGAAGGGATAGAAGGTGGCCACCTCCTGCAGCCGGTAGAGCGGCGTGTGCGTGCGCTCCGCAAAGGCACGCAGCACCTCGGGCGAGAGCCAGCCGTGCTGGGCCTGGAGCTCGTGCAGCTCGTGGAGGAGGTTCATGGGGGCCTCGGGGGAGCGCAGAGGATACGCGATCAGCGCCTGTCCAACCCCTCGCGCACACGCTCGACGTCCTCGAGCCAGGCCTCGGCCAGCGCGCGGAGCTTCTCACCGAAGGTGAGCAGCACCAGCTCGTGGGCCAGCAGGTCGGTGCGCCCCAGCGTGACGTGGAAGCCCCGGCCCGCGCGTGCGATGGCGCCGAAGTGGTCCACCCCGGCGGGGTCGGTCGAGACCGCGTGCACGGTGACGGGATGCTCGAAGAGGTCGTCCTCTTGCGCCTGGGCCAGCCGTCGCAGCAGCGGCGCCACGTCGCCCGCGTGGGGCGGGGCGTCGCCGACGACCACGGCCAGACGGTGGGCTTTCCTCGACCAGCCCACCTGCTCCTGCTTGAGCGCCAGGTAGAGGCCCTGGTCCACGCCCTCCTCGAAGTCACCGCCGCCGGCGGCGACCAGCTTGTCGAAGCCCTTCTGCAGCTCCTCGGCGTCCATGGTCAGCGCCACGCGCAGCCGCGCGCCGTCGTCGTAGGTCACGAGGCCCGCGCGGAACTGCGGCACGAGCCAGCGCAGGCGTCGGACCAGCTCCCGGCACTGCGCCTTGGCGGCCCCGATCACCGGGCCCATGCTGCCCGTGCTGTCCAGCACGATCACCAGCTCGAGGCCGTCGCGCGTGAGGCTCTCGAGGAGCGGGTAGATGTCGGGGGAGTCGCGCGCCACGGTACGCGTCTCACCGGGGGCCAGGGGGGCGGCGTCGGTCGCCGGCGGCGCGGCGCCGCGCTCCTTGAGCAGATGCTCCTGCTCGCGCGCCAGCGCGTCGCGCCCGCGCTCCCACCAGCCCTTCAAGACCTCCACCCGGTCGCCGAGGGGCAGCGGGG
>JANOFW010000266.1:0-2891 GCA_031413835.1 Planctomycetia bacterium | reverse complement strand
GCTCAGCTCGCTGCGCAGCCCGACGACTCCGACGCGCGCCTGGTGAACGCTTGGCTGCTGGTCTCGCTCGGCGAGCGTGCTGCCGCGCGTGAGCAGCTCGACCTCGTGCTGGGCCAGCGTCCCGCCGACGAAGCCGCGCCGATCCTGTCACTGGCGCTGCTGCCGCCCCTGCCGATGCCCCCGCCCACCCAGCCCGCGGGTCCGCCGGCCGCGCCTGCGCAGCCGCCGGTGCCCCAGCCGCTGCACGCTCCGGTCGCGGGCCGCTAGGCCGCCGCGGACCGACGGCATCCGGCCTGGGAACGACGAGGGCCGCGGGATCTTGAGTCCCGCGGCCCTCGTTCTGTTCCGGCGTGGTCGAGTCGATTGGCTGCTGAAGGCCATTATTAGGACTCATTGGCCAGTCTGACGAAATGTATCCGATCGTTGACTTAATTAATTGTCATCGATCGACGACATTGTATAATGTATCCGATCGATTACATCCGCGAGGACCCCCATGCGCCTGCGTACAGCGACGGACGTCGGAGCGGCCATCCGAGGGCGGCGCCGTGCCCTCGGCCTCGACCAGAAGGGTCTGGCCAAAAGGGCGGGCGTGAGTCGCCAGTGGGTGATCGACATCGAGCGTGGCAAGCCTCGAGCCGCGCTCCGGCTGGTGCTTCGCGCGCTGGAGGTGCTCGGAGTCGTCCTGCGGATCGACGAGTCGGCTCCTGCGCCGTCGAGCCACCCGTTGCCCAGCGGTGCCATCGACCTCGATGCCGTCTTGAAGGCGCACCGTGAGCCGCGCGGGAAGCGCACGTGAGCAGCAAGGAACTCCTCGCGCTGGCTTGGGACGCCGAGGTCGGGCGGATCCACCTGAACCAGGCCGGACGCCTGCGCTTCAAGTACGCCCACGCTTGGCAGCAGAGCAACGATGCGCTGTACCTGTCGCTGTCCATGCCGCTGGCCAACGCCGAGCACTCCCACGCGCCCGTGGAGGCGTTCCTGTGGGGCCTGCTGCCCGACAGCCAGGTCGTGCTGGAGCGCTGGGGCCAGCGGTTTCACGTCTCGCCCCGGAGCGCCTTCGCGCTGCTGTCGCACGTGGGCGAGGACTGTGCCGGGGCGGTCCAGTTCGTTCGACCGGATCGGCGGGAGGCGCTTCGGATCGAAGGTTCCCAGGACGTCGCTTGGCTGGACGAGTCCGACGTCGCCGAACGATTGCGCGCACTGCGCGAGGACCAGGGCGCGTGGCGCGGGCCGCGGGACACGGGGCAGTTCAGCTTGGCCGGCGCTCAGCCGAAGACGGCCCTGCTCCTCCAGGACGGGCGCTTTGGGGTGCCCGCGGGCCGTACGCCCACCACGCACATCCTCAAGCCTCCCCACCGTGAGCGACCCGGTCACGTGGAGAACGAGCACCTGTGCCTCACCCTGGCGAGGGCCCTGGGGCTGGACGCGGCACGATCTGAGGTCCGCACGTTTGGGGCGGAGGTGGCGATCGTGATCACGCGCTACGACCGCGTCCCGACCGAGATCCTGGCGGTCGAGGCCGCGGCGCGGACGACTGCCCGTGCGGCGGAGGCTGTGGAGGCTGCCTCATCAAAGGCCCCTGGCGGTGCTGCCCGAGCAGCGGCGGCAGCCGCTGCGGCGGCGGAGGCGGCGGCACAGGCGAGCGCCCTCGCAGCGCGGGCGAAGGTGCAGCCCATCCTGCGGCTTCACCAGGAGGACCTGTGCCAGGCGTTGGGGCTGCCACCGACGTCGAAGTACCAGAGCGAGGGCGGTCCCACGCCGCGCCGCATCGTGGAGCTGCTGCGCGAACACTCGAGCAATCCCGTGGCCGACGTGCAGGCCTTCATGGACGGCATGATCTTCAACTGGCTCATCGCGGGGACGGATGCCCACGCCAAGAACTACTCGCTGCTCCACGCGGCCGGGGGGCGGGTGCGCCTGGCACCGCTCTACGACCTGGCAACCGCCCTGCTCTACCCCGACCTCGATCCTCTGCGCATCAAGCTCGCGATGCGCATCAGTCGGGAGTACCGGGTTCGGGACATCGGCCGTCCACAGTGGATCGACTGCGCGCTGGAGCTCGGATTGGAACCCGACCGCGTCATCGACCGTGCGGTCGGACTCGCCGGCCAGCTCCCGGACCGCGTGAGCGGGGTCGCGACCCACATGGTCGCCGATGGCCTCGACGCTGCCATCGCGAGCCGGCTGACCGCGCTCCTGACCGACCACGCACGCCGCTGCCTCGCGGCGCTCCGGGCGTGAGGGAAGTGCGGGCGCCGCTGGCTACTCGAGCTGGTGGTCGGCGTGGCAGGCGTCGCAGCGCTTCTCGACCTCGGCCAGCTGCGCGCGCGCCTCGGCGAGCTTCTTCGTCCGGACCAGCTTGGCGAGCTCCTGGGCGCACTCGCGGAAGCCCGTGGCGTGACCGGCCCACTTGGCCTTGCCGGCGTCGTCCTCGGCGCCGCGCGGGGGCGTGAGCCCCAGCAGCAGGTTGCCGCACTCGGCCACCGCCGCCGCGCGCGCGGTAGCGACCTTCCAGTCGTTGGCCGCCGGCTCGCCCGCCAGCGTGGCCTTCACCAGCCCGAGCATCCCGTAGCTCTTGTGGTTGAAGGCGTTCATCAGGTCCTTGATGCTTGCCACCGGCGCGGCGCCCGCGGGCGGCTCGGCCCGCGAGAGCGCAGGCACGATGACCACGGCGCCGACGAAGGCCACCGCAACAAGGGCGAGGCGAACAAAGGGGCTACGCATGGTGTCTCAGGTCTCCTGGAGTCGGGGGAAGGGTTGGGAGCTGCCGCGACGAGTGCTCATCATCCGGGAGGCTACGGGCTCCCGCAAGCCTCGCGGAGCCCGTGCCACTCAACGGCCAGGTCCTGCCCTACGTCGGGGCCCAAGCAGCCCGGGGGTACGAAGGG
>JANOFW010000265.1:0-15304 GCA_031413835.1 Planctomycetia bacterium | reverse complement strand
CGCCGCTCGGCGTGGCGCATCGGCAGCGTCTCGAGGATGGCCAGCATGTTGTCCATCACCGTCATGCGGCGGAAGATGCTGGGCTCCTGCGGCAGGTAGGCGATGCCCCGGCGCGCGCGCTTGTAGATCGGCAGCCGGGTGATGTCCTCGTCCTTCAGGCGCACCTGGCCCTGGTCGGGCGCCACGATGCCCACCACCATGCGGAACGAGGTGGTCTTGCCGGCGCCGTTGGGCCCCAGCAGCCCGACGATCTCGGCCGGCTCGACCTGGAAGGTGACCTTGTCCACCACCGTGCGCCGCCGGTAGGCCTTGACCAGCTCACGGGCTTCGAGCAGCGCCACTAGTGGATCCAACCCAGGCGTCGGGGGAACTCGGGCCACGCGGGCCAGAAGATGTAGAAGGCGCGGCCGACCACGTTCTCGCGCGGCACGAAGCTGAGCCAGCGACGCGGCAGATCCTCGGCCTCGTCGTCCTCGTGCCAGCGGCGCTCGACGCCGTCCACGTCCACCACGTGCCGCTCGTCGCTGCCGCGCACCGGGCTGGGGCCCGTGCCGTCCTGGCCCGAGAGGTTCCACCAGATCTCCCGGCCGTCGCGCAGGCGTACGCCGCCCGCCTCCCAGGCGCGGCTGTCGCTGCTGCTGAAGGTGTTGTCGCCCAGCATGAAGTAGGAGTCGTTGGGCACGCGCAGGCCTTGCGGCGTGCCCAATTCGGGGCGATGTCGGTCGCCGCCGCCCAGCGTGTAGTGCAGGTCGTGGTCGATGCGCAGCCCTTCGAGGGTCAAGGGTGCGCCCTCGGCCGTGATCGACAAGGCTTGGCGGCCCTCGCTGCCGCCCAGGGCCCGTTCGAACGGCAGCACGGCCTCTTCCACGCCGTCGAGGTGCACGTGCACCACGCCATCCACGACCTCCCACACGAGCGCGGTCGGCCGGCCGGGCTTGAGCGTGAGGCGGAGAGGCCGGTGCGTGGGGGGCTCGCTTCCCTGGCGGAAGACGGCCTCGGAGGGCGCGCCCGACTCCTCGGCGATGGCCAGCACTAGGTCGGTGCGCCAGCCGCCCTCGGGGGCCCAGCTCAAGGTGAGCGTCGCCGGGCCCTTGGGGACCACGCGCACTCTCAGGCGCACGTCGCGGGCCGACTGGCTGCCTTGGGCGTGGAGCGTGGGCACGTAGCGCAGGCGCGAGCGCGCGCCGCCCTCGTATTCGAGGCGCGCTGCCTCGGGGCGCTCCAGGCTCTCGAGACGCCAGCCGTCCAGGCCCTCCTCGGTCTCCCACCAGGTGCCGGTGGGGCGCTCGAGCGCTCCCGCGCCCGCCGGCGGGTAGCTCTGGGTGTAGAGCTGCTCGCGCACACGCCGACGCTTGGTGGCGGGCCTCCAGGGGTCGCCCGGGTCGCGGCGCACGAGGAGGTCGCCCTCGGCGATGCGCAGCCACTCGCCGCCCAGGCCGGCGACGCGCTTGATGAAGTTGCGGCTCCGGTCGAGCGGGTAGCGGAAGACCATCACGTCGCCGCGCTCGGGGCCCGCGAGCACGTAGGCCCACTTGTCCACCACGATGCGGTCTTCCTGGCGGTCCCGCCCCGCGTCGCCCTCGCCGTGCAGCGTCGGCCACATCGAAGAGGTGGGGATGCGGAAGGCTTCGAGGCAGAAGTGCTTGATGACCAGCGCCATCACGATGGCCACCGAGAAGGCCACCAGGTTCTCGCGCACCACGTCGAGGGCGCTGTCCCCCCGGGCTTGCGCCGCAGACGGGCCCGCGCCGGCGGCCGCCGCGGGCTCGAAGGGAGGCTCGGGGCTCGGGCCCGCGTCGCTCACTCGCCGTCTCCGCCGTCCTCGTCGCCGCCGCCGAGCACCGAGAGGAAGGCCTCCTGCGGGATCTCGACGCTGCCCACCTGCTTCATGCGCTTCTTGCCCTTCTTCTGCTTGTCGAGCAGCTTGCGCTTGCGGCTCACGTCGCCGCCGTAGCACTTGGCGAGCACGTCCTTGCGCAGCGGGGCGATGGTCTCGCGCGCGATGATCTTGCCGCCGATGGCGGCCTGCAGCGGGACGGGGAAGAGGTGGCGCGGGATCGACTTGCGCAGCCTCGAGAGCACCCTGCGGCCGCGGTAGGGGGCCTGGTCGCGGTGGCAGACGAGCGAGAGCGCGTCCACCTCCATGGCGTTCACCAGGATGCGCAGGCGCACGAGGTCGGCCGCGACGTAGGCCTTGACCTCGTAGTCGAGCGTGCCGTAGCCGTGGGTGGCCGACTTGAGCATGTCGTAGAAGTCGAAGACGATCTCCTGCAGCGGCAGGTCGAAGATCAGCATCACGCGCGAGGGCGAGAGCCAGCTGGTCTCGACGTAGGTGCCGCGCTTGTCGGTGCAGATCTTCATCAGCGCGCCGATGCTGTCCGCGGGCAGGATCAGGTTGCAGCGCGCGATGGGCTCGCGGAACTCCTCGATGTCGTTGCTTTCGGGGATGTCGCCCGGCTTCTCGATGCGCTTGACCGTGCCGTCGTGCAGCAGCACCTCGTAGGTGACGTTGGGTGCCGTCTGCACCAGGTCCACGTCGCTCTCGCGCTCGAGCCGCTCCTGCACGATCTCCATGTGCAGCAGGCCCAGGAAGCCGCAGCGGAAGCCGAAGCCCAGCGCCTCGCTGGTCTCGGGCATGAAGGTGAACGAAGCGTCGTTCAGGCGGAGGGTCTGGAGCGCTTTGCGCAGCTGCTCGAAGTCCTTGGGGTAGGTGGGGTAGAGGCCGCAATAGACCATCGGCTGGGGCTCGCGGAACCCCGGCAGGGGCTGGTAGCCCTCCGGGGGCCTCAGGCCCGAGACCGTGTCGCCGATGTGTACGTCTTGCAGCGACTTGATGTTGGCCACCACGTAGCCGGCCTCGCCGGCCTTGAGGCACTCCACCGGCGTGCGGTTGGGCTGGAGCACGCCCACCTCGAGCACCTCGTACTCGCTGCCGTTGGCCTGCAGCCGGATCTCGCTCTTGGCCCGCAGCGTGCCGTCCACCAGCTTCACGTAGATGATCACGCCGCGGTAGGAGTCGAAGACCGCGTCGAAGAGCAGGGCCTTCAGCGGCGCCTCGGGGTCGCCGACGGGCGGCGGGATCACCTCCACGACGCGGTCGAGGATCTCCTTCACGCCCTCCCCGGTCTTGGCCGAGCAGGAGAGCACGCTGGCGGGCGCGATGCCCAGCACCAGGTGCATCTCCTCGATCACCTCGTCCTTGCGCGCGGCGGGCATGTCGATCTTGTTGACCGCCGGCACCAGCTCGTGGCCTGCCTCGATGGCCAGGTAGGAGTTGGCCACCGTCTGCGCCTCGACGCCCTGGGTGGCGTCCACCAGCAGGATCGAGCCCTCGCAGGCGGCCAGCGAGCGGCTCACCTCGTAGGTGAAGTCCACGTGCCCGGGCGTGTCGATCAGGTTGAGGACGTACTCCTTGCCGTCCTTCACGTAGGGCAGGCGCACCGCACGTGCCTTGATCGTGATGCCGCGCTCGCGCTCAAGGTCGAGGTCGTCGAGCACCTGGTTGACGCCCGCGCCGGCCTTGATCAGGCCGCAGATCTCGAGGATGCGGTCGGCCAGGGTGGACTTCCCGTGGTCGATGTGCGCGATGATCGAGAAGTTGCGGATATGGGACTGGGGAGCGGCGGCCACGCGCCGATCCTAACGGCCGCCCTGGTGGCGTCCCCCTTCACGCAGGCGGATCGCCAAGGCGCGCAGCGCCGCGCCGCGGTGGCTGACGGCGTTCTTGGCCTCGGGCGCCAGCTCCGAGAGGCGCTTGCCGCTCGGCGGGTGGTGGAACAGCGGGTCGTAGCCGAAGCCGTGGGCGCCCACGCCGGGCCAGCGGATCACGCCTTCGACGCGCCCCTCGGCCTGTCCCAGCAGGCTGCCATCCGGGCTCGCCACGACCACGTGGCACACGAAGCGCGCCGCGGGATCGCGCACGCCCAGCGCCACGAGCCGTGCGACCAGGAGCGCGTTGTTGGCGGCGTCGCCGGCCCCCGGGCCGGCGTAGCGCGCGCTCACGACCCCGGGCGCGCCGCCCAGCGCGTCCACCACGAGGCCGCTGTCGTCGGCCAGCACGGGGAAGCCCAGGAGCGCCGCCGCCGCGCGGGCCTTCTTGGCCGCGTTGCCGGCGAAGGTCGGCGCGTCTTCCTCCACCGGAGGCAGGGGGCGCGGGGGCGCCAGCACCTCGATCCCCACCTCGGCCAGGATGGCGCGCGCCTCGGCCAGCTTGTGCGCGTTGGTCGTGGCCATCACCAAGCGCATCCTGCTGCCTCCCAGTCTCGTGGCGCCTGACCGGAGGATCCTGGGCCCTTCCTCGCGGAACCTCCGTCCGCTCGGCAGCCCTCCGGGGATGCCGCCTCGCTACGCACCGGCGCGCTGGATGGGGTGCGGAAGGGCCATGAGGAGGACGACGTGGCCTCTGCGGCCATGAGGACGACGAAGGGCCCTGAGCGCCCCCAGCCCGGCGCGCCGCACATCACCGCAAGGGTACTTCTGACGCACGTCACTAGGTCTTGGAAGCGAGCGCGTAGCGCGACGCTTCCAAGACCTGGCGCACCCCGTCCTTGGCGAGCACCAGCAGCGCGTCGAGCTCGCTCTGCTCGAAGGGCCGTGCCTCGCCCGTGCCCTGGACCTCGAGGAAGCGGCCGCCTTCGGTCATGACCACGTTCATGTCCACCTCGGCGCGGTGGTCCTCGGAGTAGTCGAGGTCGAGCAGCGGCCGTCCACCCAGGATGCCCACGCTGATCGCGCCGACGGCCTCCTTCACGGGCCAGCGCTCCAGCGGGCGCTTGAACTCGTGGCCCTTGAGCGCGTCGCACAGGGCCACGTAGGCGGCGTTGATCGAGGCCGTGCGCGTACCGCCGTCGGCCTCGAGCACGTCGCAGTCGAGCCACACCGTGCGCTCCCCCAGGGCCTTCATGTCCACCACCGAGCGCAGCGCCCGGCCGATCAAGCGCTGGATCTCCTGCGTGCGGCCGTCCACCCGGCCTCCCGGGCCCGGGCGGCTCTTGCGATCGCGGGTGGAGCCCGGAAGCATGCCGTACTCGGCCGTCACCCAGCCCACGCCGCGGCCGGCCATCCAGGGCGGCACGCGGTCCTCCACCGAGGCCGTGACGAAGACCCGCGTCTGGCCGCAGCGGTAGAGCACGCTGCCGGGGACGGCCTTCGTCCAGTGCCGCGTGATCTCCACCGGGCGGACCTGGCCGGGCGCGCGTCCATCGTTGCGCAGGCCATCGGCGCGCGGTCCGTCGCCGCCTCGCGGAGCGCTCTTGTGCTGCATGGAAGCCTCCGCTCGGTGAGAGGCGCGAAACGTACCACGCGGGGTGCGGCAGGCGGGAGGCGACCCGAGGGTCGGGCGCGGCGCTCTAGGCGCAGGCGCGTGTTCCGAGCCACGCCAGGAGCGGGCGCCAGTCGCCGTCCACGCCGTGGAGGTCGAGGTGCGTGAGGCGACCGTCCTTGCCCACGGCACGTACGGAGGCGGACAGCTCTGTGTGCCCTCCCGCGTCCCAGTCCACCAGCAGGCGCACCGGGCGCTCGAGGCGCAGCGCGTGATCCACGACCAGCGCCGCCTCGTGGCCGCTCAAGTGCACCGGCAGGGCGGGCAGGAGGTCGTCGTCCACCCGCAGCGAGAAGCGCGCGGGAATCTGGTTCGGGGTGCAGACCATGCGGGGGCGGCTCTCCCAGCTCACCGTCCGATCGCATCCCGCGCGTCCTATCGGCCGGATGGCCTCCCCTGCTGGAGCGGCGTGCCGTAGCCTGCTGTTCGCCGCCCTCCCCCTCCGGCTGTCGCCACAGGGCCGGCGAGGGGCACAATGACGCGCCACGGGTGGGTGCCGGACGCCCCGCCCCCGAGCCCCCGTCTTCCAGGAGCCCACGTGCCGCAGCGCGCCACGCCGACCCTCCTGCCGTTCACCAAGATGCAGGGCTGCGGCAACGACTACGTCTATGTGGACGGCTTCCAGCATGTCGTGGCCGATCCCGCCAGCCTCTCCCGCCAGGTGAGCGACCGGCGCTTGGGCGTGGGCAGCGACGGCCTGATCCTGGCGCTGCCCAGCGCCAAGGCCGACTTCCGCATGCGCATGTGGAACGCGGACGGCAGCGAGTCGGAGATGTGCGGCAACGGCATCCGCTGCGTCTCGAAGTTCGCCTACGACCGCGGCCTGGTGGCCAGGAAGCCGCGGCTGACCGTCGAGACGGGCGCGGGCGTGCTCACGGTGGACCTGGGCCTCGTCGGCGGCGAGGTCGTGAGCGCCACCGTGGACATGGGCGCGCCGCGCCTGGAGCGCAGCGCGCTTCCCATGGCGGGGCCGGCCGGGGGCGTGAAGGACGAGCCGCTCGTCGTGGACGGCGTCACGCTGCGCCTCACGGGCGTCTCGATGGGCAACCCGCACGTCGTCACCTACGTCCCCAGCGTGGCCGCAGCGCCGGTCACGACCCTGGGACCGAAAGTCGAGCAGCACCCCGCCTTCCCCCGGCGCACCAACGTGCACTTTGTCGAGGTGCTCTCGCGCT
Source organism: Planctomycetia bacterium (assembly GCA_031413835.1). GTDB lineage: Bacteria > Planctomycetota > PLA2 > PLA2 > JAEUHO01 > CAXQZU01. The sequence continues at coordinate 8,809 of JANOFW010000265.1, read as the reverse complement.
CCGAGGTGCGCCAGCGCACCTGGGAGCGGGGCAGCGGCGAGACCCACGCCTGCGGCACCGGCGCCTGCGCGGTCACCGTGGCCGGCGTGCTCACGGGCCGCACCGACCGCGAGCTCGCGCTGCACCTGCTCGGCGGCGACCTCTCGGTGCGCTGGCCCGAGGGCGGTCACGTCTTCCTGACCGGGCCCTGCGTGGAGGTCTTCGAGGGAACCTGGCCGCTCGCCAAGGCCTGAGCCGGGCGCGCGCCGCCTACGCCGTCGAACCGCGCAGCCTGAGAGAGAGGTCGAGGGCGGGCGCGCTGTGCGTGATGGCGCCCACGCTGATGCGCTGGACGCCCGCGGCGGCGTAGGCCTCGACGGTCTCCAGCGTGACACCGCCGGTAGCCTCGAGCAGGGGGCGGGGGGGCGGCAGCGCGCGCACGAGCTTGACCGCGCGGCGCACGTCGCCGAGGTCGAAGCCGTCGAGCATCACGACGTCCACGCGCTGGGCCAAGACGGCCTCCAGCTCTTCGAGGGTCTCGACCTCGACGTAGAGCGGCGTGCCGTCCGGGGCGGCGGCGCGGCAGCGAAGGATGGCCTCGACGAGCGCCGCCGGCCCGCTGCGTCCGAAGGCCGCGTAGAGGTGGTTGTCCTTCACCATGCAGGCGTCGGCGAGCCCCATGCGGTGGTTGAAGCCGCCGCCGCAGCGCACGGCGTGCTTTTCGAGCTCGCGCAGGCCGGGGGTGGTCTTGCGCGTGTCGTAGAGCCGCGCGCCGGTGGCCAGCAGGGCCTCCACGAAGGTGCGCGTGTGCGTGGCCACGCCGCACAGGTGGCGCAGCAGGTTCAAGACCGTGCGTTCGGCCGAGAGGATCGCGCGCGCGCCCCCCTTCACGGTCAGCAGCCGTTCGCCCGCCGCGAGATCCTCGCCGTCGTGCGCGTGCTGCTCGACCCGCGCCTGCGGGTCGAGCAGCTGGAAGCAGGGCGCGGCCAGCGCCAGCCCCGCGGCCACGCCGGCCTCCTTGGCCACGATGTCGGCGGTGGCCATGGCCCCCTCGGGGACGATCGCGGCCACGGTCAGGTCGTGACTGGCGCCGTCCTCGGCCAGCGCGGCCCGCAGCAGGGGCAGGTAGCGCGCGACCTCGAGTGCGGCGAGCGGAGCGAGGTCGTCCATCGCGGGAGTCTACCGCTCGGAGGCTTCGGGGAGGGCTTCCAGCGGGCGTCCCGCCAGGAGGGCACGCACCTCGGTGGCGGCGACGAGCGCGGCCACGCGCAGCGGCCCGAAGCCGGGCACGCGCAGCAGGTCGCTGCTCGCGCGCGGCGCGCCGTGGAGCCGTCGGTCGTCGAGCAGCGCCTGGGCGCGGGCCGGCCCCACGCCAGGCAGCAGGCGCAGGCGGAAGGCGGGGTCGAGCGCCAGGTCCACGGCCAGAGGCGGCGGCGGCCGCATGTCGCGCGCGGGGGCGAGCGCGGGAGCAAGCGCGGCCCTGAGCAACAGCGCGCCCAGGAGCGCATGAAACAGGGTCGTGGCGGCGTGGCGCCGCAGCCGGGCTTCGGGGGCGAGGGCGTGGTCCATGCCCTCTCTCCGCCGAACGCGAGGCGTCGGTTTCGGGAGATTGCCGGCCCCCGTAGAGTGCCTGCGTGAGCGCCCGCCCGCCTGCCGTCCCTGGGACCTCCGTGATCGAGGCGCGCGGCTTGTCGATGTCCTACGGGCGGGGAGCGCGCGCCGTGAGGGCCCTCAAGGGCCTCGACCTGCGCGTGGCCGCGGGCGAGTGCGTCGGCCTGTTGGGCGTGAACGGCAGCGGCAAGAGCACCACCCTGCGACTGGTGCTGGGCCTGGAGCGGCCCAGCGCAGGCCACGTGGAGGTGCTCGGCGGCGCGCCGGGCCGCCGCGCCGCGCGCGCGGTCACCGGCTACGTGCCCGAGGAGGCGCGGCGCTTCGGGCTGCTCACCGGGCGCGAGACCGTCACCCTGTTCGCTGCCCTGCAAGGCGTGCGACCGCGCGTCGAGCGACAGCGCCGCGTGGTCGAGGCGCTGGGCGCCGTGGGCCTCGCGCAGGAGGCCTGGGGCCGACGCGTGGCCTCCTACTCGCGCGGCATGGCGCGGCGCCTGGCGCTGGCGGCGGCGTGGGTGCACCGGCCGGCGCTGCTGGTGCTCGACGAGCCGACCTCGGGCCTGGACCCGCTGGGCACCGAGGAGATCCTGGCGCTGCTCGAGCGCCATCGACGCGAGGGCGGCGCCACGCTGCTCTCGACGCACGACCGCGTGACGGCGGAGGGGGCCTGTGACCGCGCGCTGGTGCTCCACCAGGGCCAGGTGCGGCTCGAGGGCGCGCCGCGCGCGCTGCTCGAGGACGACGGCAGCGCCTCGCTGGCCCGGCTGCTGGGGCGTGTCGCGCGTGCGTGACGTGCTGGGCTTCCTCGGCATGGACCTGCGCAGCGCGCTGCGCGCCCGCGGGGCCCTGGGCTGGGTGGTGCTCTCCCTGGGAGCGCTGGCGCTCACGCTGGCCTTTGCGCCCGGGGCCAGCGCCCTGGCCGGGACCTGGTTCGCCTGGGTGGTGGGGGGCCTGGCCCTGCTCCTGGCGGCCGCCGGCGGCGCGCTCCTGCCCGGCGACCGGCTCGAGGGCCGTGCCGCGTGGCTGGCCACGCTGGGGCCCTCCGCCGCGCGTCGGCGCGCGGGGGCGGCGCTCGCCTGCGCCGCGCTGGCCGTGGGGGGGGCTCTGGCGGCCGCGCTCACCGTGGGGCTGCTGGCGCCGCCGCTCCACCTGGCGCGCGAGACGCTCGCGGCGCGTTCCGTGCGACTGTCTTCGCCCTTGAGCTTCCGCGACCCGAGCGCCGCCGGCGCGCCGCGGCGCGTCAGGATCGACCTCGGCTCGGCGCTCGAGAGCGCCGCGCGCCTCGAGGTCGAGACGCGCCCCCGCGTGGCTCTCACGGGCACGCGCAGCACGGGGCCCGTGACCATCGCCTACGCGGCGGGCGGCGAGGTGGGCAGCGTGGAGGTGCCCTGGCGCGGGCGTCTGAGCGTGCCGCTCGTCGCGGGCACGCGGACCGTCGATCTCGACCTGGTCCTGGGCGACCAGGATTTGCTGCTCGTGCGCGGCTGGGTGCTGGGTACGCCCCGACCCTTCCTGCTCTCCTGGCTGTGGGCGGGCCTGCTGCTGGGTCTGGCCGCGGCCTGCGTGGCCCCGCTCGCGGTCACGCTCTCGCGCGTCACCTCGGGGCCCACGGCGGCCGGCGCGGCGCTGGTCGTGGTGCTCGTGGCCGGGATGCGCAGCGTGCTGCCCGAGGCGAGCCTGGCCGCCGCCTCCGGCGCCGTGGAGCGCGTCGCGCGCACGATCCTCGAGACCGCGCTCGCCTTGGCGCCCGACCTCTCGGGCTTGAGCGCGGCCGCCGAGCCCGCCGCGGGCCGCGCGCTCGGCCCCGGCTGCCTGCTCGCGCTCGTGCCCCTGGTTCCCCATGCCCTCGCCTGGTCCCTGCTGCTGCTCACGCCGGGGATCGGGCGCCAGGAGGAGCAGGCGTGAGGCGCCGCTGGCTGGCGCTCCCCGGGCTCCTCTGTCTGGCGCTCGCCGGTCTCGTGCATCCGGCGCCGCCGGCGGCCGGCAGCCCGCTCGAGGCCTTGGGACGTTCGCTGGGGGGCTGGCGCGTGGTGGCGCTGGACGTGCTCGCCCTGCGCGCCGACGGGCTGCGCCGCCAGGGACGCCTCGAGGAACTGCCCCAGCTCTACGAGGCCATGGTCGAGCTCGACCCGGGCAACGCCGCCGCCACCGAGGCCCTGGCGGACGCGATCGCCGAGCAGGTGCTGCCGGGCACCTCGACGCCGGCCCTGCGCCGTGAACGCTGGCTGGAGGCCTGGGGCTTGCTCGAGCGTGGGCTCGCGGCCCACCCTGACTCCGCCCTCCTGGCCATGCGCGCCTCCGGACTGCTGCTGGACGTGGCCGAACGGGAGCCCGGCCTCGATCTTCTGGTGGACGCGCTCTTCGGCGGGCCCTCGCGGCGCGAGGCGCTGGGCCTGGGCTACCTGTTGGCCGCCGCGCGCGCCGCGGAGAGCCTGCCGCGCAGCGGCCGAGCGCACCTGGTGATCCTGGCGCGCGAGTCGGCGCGCCTGGCCGCGCGCGCGCTGGCGCGCGGCCAGAGCGACACTGAGGTGCTCGCGCGGCTGGGCGCGGCCGACGAGCTGCGCCGGCTCCACCCGCGGGCGCTGGCCGAGATCGAGCTCTTGGCCGACCCGACCCCTGCCGAGCCTGAGGGGCGTCCCCTGCCCCTGCTCGTGCTGCTCGAGCAGAACGCGTTGCTGCTGCGCGCGGCGCTCGAGGCCCGCGCGGCCGGCGCGCCCGCGCGCCTGGGCGCAGCGCTCGAGGCCTGCGAGGCGCGCGTGGGTCGGACGCCCGCGAGCGCGCTGCTCGCCGAGTGGATGCGAGCGCGCTGACAGCGGGCCGAGCGCGTCCACGAGCAGGCTCGAGGGGAGGGCGTCGGAAAGGCTGCCCCCTCGGGCACGGCCTCCGTCTACTCTCGTCGGCTTCCCCCCAGGTTCCCGCCCCACGCCCCCATGTCCTCCTCCTCCCCCCGCCACAAGCGCTCCTCCGCCGCCGCCCGCTCCCCGAAGGCGTTCGAGACGACGCGCGCGCACAAGGGTTCCAGGCAGCACCAGGGCCCCAAGGTGCGCGGGGCTCCCAAGGTGGAGAGGGGCCCGCGGGCCGAGAGGGTCGCCCAGGCCCACGAGGCCTCCAAGGCCAAGCAGGTCGCCAAGGCGCGCACGTCGGCCCAAGCCCGCCGGGCGTCCAAGCCCAAGCCCGGTCCCAAGTCCAAGCCGGCTTCCAAGGCACAGCCGGCTTCCAAGACACAGCCGGCTTCCAAGACACACCAGGTCCAGCGCGTCGCTGCGCCGCCCCGCTCCCCCGCGGCGCCTCGCGCGCCGCAGCAGAAGCCCGCGGTCGCCGTCGTGCCCGTCGTCCCGCAGGCGGTTCCGCCGCCCGCCGCCGCGCAGGCGCCGGGCGCGCGTGTCGCACTCACTTGCGAGCAGCTGCTCGAGCGCGTCGTGACGCTGGTCCATGAGCGGCGCGGCGAAGACGTCGTCGCGCTCGACGTGCGCGGCCTGGCCGACTACATGGACTTCCTGGTGATCGCCTCGGGACGCAGCGAGCGTCAGAACCGCTCGATTGCCGACGGCGTGATGCGCGGGCTCAAGGGGCTCAAGGTGCGGCCCCTCACCCGCCCGGGGCCCGAGGACGGCGCCTGGATCTGTCTCGACTTCGTGGACGTGGTCCTGCACGTCTTCGACCCCATCACGCGCTCGCACTACGACCTCGAGAACCTGTGGGGCGACGCGCCCCGTTTCCCGATCGCCGCGCCGCCCGCCTCCGCGCCCCCTGCGCCCGCCGGCGAGACGCTCTCGGTCTACGAGGCCGAGGCGCCGTAGGGACGCCCCGGGGCCGGGTCAGAACGAGTCGAGGGTGTCGAACTCGGTGAAGTCCACCTGCTGGTTGCCGTCGGCGTCAGCCGAGAGGATGCGCGTGCCGGTGTGCTCGAGCTCGGCTCCCGCTAGCACCCCGTTGCCGTCCTTGTCGAAGGTGGCGAAGGCGATGCGCCGCTCGCTGGTGGCCTCGAGCGTGATCTCGTGGGTCGAGCCGAAGATCGCCCCGACGTTGTCCTCCAGACGCCCGGCGGGCGTGAGGGGGCGCTCCTGGAAGGTGCTGTTGCGTTGCGGCTCGAAGCGCGTGACGCGGCCCAGCGAGTCGATGCGACCGAGCACCTCCGAGCGGTTCAGGCTCGTGACTTCGTAGAGGCGCTGCACCGGGCCGCCGCGGCCCTGGCGGTAGTCCTTGGCCTGCACGTAGCCGATCTGGCGCGGCGGGCGCGTCTCGCCGTTCACCGTGTGCTCCTCGAGCACGCGCCAGATCGCGCTGCCTTGCTTGACCATCCAGTCGCTGGTGTCGATGCGCGCGGCCAGGTCGCCGCCCGAGGACGAGGCCGGACGGGCGCGGTTGGGCTGGCTCGAGCAGGCCGGCAAGGCCAACCCAGCGAGCAAGAGCGGCAGCGAGAGCAGCAGCGAGAGGCGGGGCATGGGGCGGGTCAACTCCCGGGGGAAGCGCCGTAGGATAGCCAGCCATCGTGCTCCTCCACAATGCGCCTTCGATCGTCGGGCTCGCGTGAGCGCGCCCGGTCCCGCTCCGGATGCCCAGGGCGAGGGTGCCGCGTTGGGGGATTGGCTGGGTCCTTCCGGGCCGGTGGCCTCGGCCCTGGTCGCTCAGGGGGGGGCCTACGAGGTCCGGGGCGAGCAGGGCCGGATGGCCGAGGCCGTCGCCCGTGCCCTGTCATCGGGCCGTCACCTGCTGGTCGAGGCCGGCACGGGGGTGGGCAAGAGCTTCGCCTACCTGGTGCCCGCGCTGGCCTGGGCCGCCGAGACGGGCCAGACCGTCGCCGTGGCCACCAGCACCATCGCCCTCCAGGAGCAGCTGGTGCGGCGCGACCTGCCGCTGCTCCAGCGCTCCCTGCCCTTCGAGGTGAGCTTCGCGCTGGTCAAGGGGCGCGGCAACTACCTCTGCCTCAGGCGCATGACCGCCGCGCTGGCCGACCGTCCGCTGTTCGAGGACGACGCCCGCGGCCAGCTCGAGGGCATCGAGGCCTGGAGCCGGACCACCCTCGAGGGCAGCCGCCAGGACCTCCCCTTCCAGCCCCTCGAGGCCGTCTGGGACCTGGTGCGCGCCGAGCACGGCAACTGCCTGGGTCGGGCCTGCCGTTTCTACGCGCGCTGCCCCTACCAGGCCTCGCGGGCGCGCGCCCACGAGGCGCACCTGCTGGTGCTCAACCACCATGTGCTGCTCAGCGACCTGGCGCTGCGCCGCTCGGGAGCCTCGTTCCTGCCCGAGGTGGGCGCCGTCATCGTGGACGAGGCCCACGATCTCGAGGAGACCGCCGCCGAGCACCTCGGCGCACGCGCCTCCTCGCTCGGGCTGGCGCAGGTGCTCGGACGCCTGTGGCACCCGCGCACGCGCACGGGCCTGCTCGCCAAGCACCCCGACCCGGCGCTGCGCGTGGCGGTGGAGGAGGCGCGCGCCGAGGCGGCGGCCTTCTTCGAGGGGCTGGCGGGGGCGTTGCGGGCGCAGGGCGGCGCGGCAGGGGGCGGGGGGGCGCGGGGGGCGCCCTCGCTCTCCTTCCCCGACCCCTCGCCCGTGCCCGCCGGGCTCTGCAAGCGGCTCGAGCAGCTGGCGGCGGCGCTCGAGACGCGGCGCGTGGCCGTCGAGGAGCAGGACGTCGCGCTCGAGATCGGAGCGCGTGCGCGCAGCGTGGCGGAGGCGGCCGGCGCGCTGGCCGCGCTGGCCGCCCCCGCCGCGGACGGCACCGTGCGCTGGATCGACGTGGGCGCGCGCGGCCTCTCGCTATGCTCGGCACCGGTGGACGTGGGCCCGCTGCTCCAAGAGGTCCTGTGGAGCAGGGTCGGCACGGCCGTGCTCACCAGCGCCACGCTCACCACGGGCCGTCCGGCCTCCTTCGACTTCCTGCGGCGACGGCTGGGCCTGGCCCAGGCCGACGAGCTGGCCCTGGGCAGCCCCTTCGACTACGCGCGCCAGGCGCGCATCGTGCTGCGCGCCGACCTGCCCGACCCCGCGCGCGAAACCGAGGCCTGGGAGGCGTCGCTCCCTGATGCCGTCGAGGCCGCCGTGCGCGAGAGCGGCGGGGGCGCATTGGTGCTCTTCACCTCCACGGCCACGCTGCGACGCACGGCCGAGGCCTTGCGCCCGCGGATGGCCGCAGCGGGGCTCGAGCTGCTCGTGCAAGGCGAGGGGCTCGAGCGTCCGGCGCTGCTCGAGCGCCTGCGTGTGGGTGGGGGCGTGCTGCTCGGCGTGGCCTCCTTCTGGCAGGGCGTGGACGTGCCCGGCGAGGCGCTGCGCCACGTCGTGATCGCGCGCCTGCCCTTCGAGGTGCCCACGCATCCGCTCCACGCCGCACGCCGCGCGCGCATCGAGAGCGCCGGCGGCAACGCCTTCCAGGAGCTCACGCTCCCGCAGGCCGCGTTGCGCTTGAAGCAGGGCTTCGGGCGCCTGATCCGCCGCGCCACCGACGAAGGCGTGGTGACGATCCTCGATCCGCGCATGCTGACCAAGGCCTATGGGCGATTCCTGCTCGAGAGCCTTCCCTCCTGCCCGGTGGAGGTGCGCCGGGGCGAGGCGACGGAGCAGGTAGGGGTTGAGGAGTAGGGGGCGCTGGGGGCGCCGGGGACGCACACGGTGCTTGCGCGTAGTCTCTGCGCCGCATGTCCCTCGAACTCAGCGCCTCTCTCGCCGGCATCGACGTCCGCCCGAGCCGCGGCGTCACCTGGCTGCTGCGCATCGACGCCGTGCGGGCGCTGTTGCAGGTCGGCGGCGCGCTGATCAGCCCGCAGCTCGCCTCCGTGAAGCCGGGGGGCCTCGCGGAGTGGTCGGGGGCCCTGCTCGGGTTGCCCTGGGGCCTGGGGGAGGGGCACGCCCCACCCGCCTGGCTGCCCTGGGCACTGTTGGCGCACGGCCTGCTCGTGCTGCTGGCGCTACCCGGCTGTTTGCGGCTCGTGCCGCGCTCGATGTCGTTGCGCCGCAGGCTGGGCCTCTTGGCCCTGGCCGAGGTGCTTTTCCTGGGCGTGGGCGGCACGCTGCGCGCCGTGCTGGTCACCCTCTGGACCGGCGTGGTCTGGGTGGCGCTCTTGCGCGGCGGCCTGCTGCTCTCGCGCGAGGTCACGCGCCTCTCGGGCGAAGAGGGCCTCGAGCTCGACCCCTCGCACCCCCGGCTCTAACGCTCCGCGATGCTGGGCTTCAAGCGCTTGGCGCGGCCCCTGGCGAGGATCTCCTCGGCCAGGCGGTTGGAGGC
>JANOFW010000264.1:0-3854 GCA_031413835.1 Planctomycetia bacterium | reverse complement strand
CGCGATCATGGCCCTGCGCCGCCTCAAGGTGCCCACGCTGGTCGCCTTCCTGGTGGCCGGAATCTTGATCGGCCCCGGGGGCTTCAAGCTGGTGACCAACGAGGCCAACATCGCCCAATTGGGCGAGATCGGCGTCGTCTTCCTGCTGTTCACCATCGGGCTCCAGTTCTCGATCCGCGACCTGATGCAGATGAAGCGCCTTGCGCTTCTGGGCGGGTCCCTCCAGGTGGTGCTCACCATGCTGGCCACGACGGTCGCCGGCGTGGCGCTGGGCATGGACATCGCGCACGCCAGCTTCCTTGGCGCCCTGCTCGCCATGAGCAGCACGGCGATCCTGCTGCGCCTGCTGGCGGACTCGGGCGAGACCAGTGCGCCGCACGGACGGTTCATGCTGGCCGTGCTGATCTTCCAGGATCTCGCGGTGGTGCCGGTCATGCTCTTCCTGCCCTTGTGGGGCGGCGGAGGTCAGGACGTGGCCGCCGCCTGGAAGGCGCTGGGCACGACCCTGGGTCTGCTCGCCGGCCTCTTCCTGGCGGCGCGCTTCGTCTTCCCCTGGCTGCTCGAGCGCGTCGTGCGCCTGCGCAGCCGCGAGTCGTTCACCCTGGCCACCTTGCTGGGCGCGCTGGGAACGGCCTGGCTCTGCAGCCAATTCGGCGTCTCGCTGGCCCTGGGCGCCTTCCTCGCCGGCATCGTGCTGGCCGAGAGCCCCTACGCGCACCAGGTGCTCTCCGAGATCACGCCGCTGCGCGACGTGCTGGGCTGCCTGTTCTTCGCCAGCGTGGGCATGCTCGTGGTGCCTGCCGAATGGGTAGCCTCCCCGCTGCTCACCCTGGGCCTGCTGGCCGGCCTGTTGGCGCTCAAGATCGTGCCGGCCTTCGTCTCCGCGCGCGTGCTGGGGCTGAGCACGCGCGCGGCCTTGCCCGCCGCCTTCGGCCTGGCCCAGATCGGCGAGTTCTCGCTCGTGCTGGCCGTGCTCGGCGTGGAGGCGGGGGTCTTCGCCGAAGAGCACCGCGGCGCGTTCCTCTCGGTGGCCGTGCTCAGCATGGCCCTCACGCCTTTCGCTCTGCGCATCGCGCCGGCCGTGGCCGGGCTCCTCGCCCGGGCCCGCAAGGCGACGGCGTCGGGCCACGACGGGTCACCCTCCGAGGGCGGGGGGCACGGGGGCCACGGCGCCGGGCTGGCGATCGAGGACCACGTCATCGTGGTGGGCTACGGCGTCACGGGCCGCAACGTCGCGCGCCTGCTCCAGCGCCACGGCGTGCACTACGTGGTGCTCGAGATGAACCCCGCCACCGTGCGGCGCATCCGCGGCGAGGTGGAGCACGTGCAGTACGGCGACGCCACGCAGGAGGAGGTCCTGAACCACGCGGGCATCGCCGCGGCGCGGGTGCTGGTGATCGCCATCCCCGATCCGGCCGGCGCGCGCCAGATCGTCGCCGTGGCCAGGAAGCTCAGGCCCGATCTCGTGATCCTGGCGCGCACCCGGCTCGTGACCGAGGTGGACGCATTGCGCCGGCTCGGCGCGCAGGACGTGGTGCCCGAGGAGTTCGAGACCTCGCTCGAGCTGGCCGGGCGCGTGCTGGCCTCCTACGGCGTCTCCGAGCGCGTCGTGGCGCGCGAGAAGAACGCCATCCGCCGCGAGCGCTACAGCATGCTGCTCGAGGGCGCGCCCCCGCCGCCCCCTGCCGACGACCTCGACGTGCTGCTCGCCGAGGTGGACGTGGCCAGCCTGGCGGTCCCCCCGGCCTCGAGCCTCGTGGGTCGCTCGTTGCGCGAGCTCGATCTGCGCCGCTCGACGGGCGTCACCGTGCTGGCGCTCACCCGCGACGGGCGTTCGTCAGCCAACCCCGATCCCGACTCGCGCATCGCCGCCGGCGACATCCTGGCCGTGATGGGCGGGCCCGAGCAGGTCCGCCAGGTCCGCGAGCTCCTCGGGTAGGGCCGTCGTGCGGTCGGGGGCGGCGGGGTAGAGTCCTCCCCCGTGACCCAGCCCGCCTCGCCCGTCTGGGCCCACGAGCCCGCCTTCCGCAGCGCCGCCCAGGTGTTGGCGAACGCCGTCTACGACGAGCTCGATCCCACGCTCCGGCCCGAGGTCTTGTGCGTGCGCCTCGTGGCCGGGGCCGACGGCTCCTTCAAGGCGCAGGGCATTGCGCCCTTGACCCCGGCCGTGCCCGCCGACTTCCTGATCGTCGCCGCCGAGCGCGCGGCGGCCCGGCGCGCCGCGCAGGCGCCGGCAGGCACCGCGATGGCCCGTCGCGCGCAGGCGCTCGACGACTGGCGCCAAGCCGTGCAAGAGACCCTCGGCGTCCAGCCCGCGGCCGCCGAGCTGGTCTCGTTCGTCGGTGAGGGCCGCGCGCTCGAGGGCCTGGCCCTCCTGCCCGTGCTGCAGCTCAGCCGCCGCGCCTGGGAGGCCTACTACACGCTGCGTCGCAGCGCCGCCGACGTGCGCTCGCGGCGGCCGATGTCGCTGCTCGACGCCGTCTCCAGCGAGCTCCTGAAGCGTCTGGCCTTGGCCCTGACCGAGTGTGCCGAGCGCGAGAGCGCGCCGTCGCTCGACCACGACCCCGAGGAGATCCTGGCCAGCGCGGGACGCCTGCTGGCGGACACGCCTGCGCTCGGGGAGGGCAGCGAGCTGCATCTGCGTGGCCTCTACCAGGCCTGCAACACGCTCGCGGCCCTGCCGTACGAGGGCCGCAGCACGCTGGGGCGGCTGATCCTGTCGCGCCCGTCCTACCCCGGCCTCACGCGGCGCGTGACGCTCGCGAGCCCCTTGCGCCTGCACGACATCCCGGCCGTGCGCAAGCTGCTGGTCACCAGCGGCAGCGGCATGGCGGTGCTCTCCGACGGCGCGGCCGTCTACGGCCTGGGCGGCCTCGACATGAACCGCTCGCTGCCCAGCGAGAGCCTGTTCCACATCGCGTTCACGAAGCACTCGACCTGGGAGCTGGCGCGCGGCCTGCGAACGCTGATGCGCGTGACCTACGGTCGGCCGCGCCTGCCGCGCCTGTCGATCAGCGAGGCGCGCTTCCGCTTCTACCTCACGCGCACCTTCGGGCTCCTGACGGTGGAGGAGTTTGACCCCCTGTGGACCCTGGCCCTGGCCGCCAGCGAGCAGCGCCACGGCACGATCCTGGTGATCTCCAAGGCCGCCAAGGCCGAGGCCGAGCGGCTCGCCTTCCAGGGTCTCCCGATCACCCCCGTGCCGATCGACCGCGACGCGCTGCTGGCCGTCTCCTCCATCGACGGCGCCGTCCTCGTGGGTCCCGACGCCACCTGCTTCGCCATCGGCGCGATCCTCGACGGCCGTTCCCAGGGCACGGGCGACCCCGCCCGCGGCGCGCGCTACAACTCGGCCCTGCGCTACGTGCTCTCGAGCGAGGCCGCCTGCCTCGCCGTCGTGGTCAGCGAAGACGGCCGCGTCGATCTGCTCTGCAAGTAGCGGGCGTCGCGCCCGCTACTTCGCCAGCTGGTCGATGCCCGTCGCGTGCAGCAGCCAGTAGGTGCCGGCGCTCACGAGACCTGCGGCCGGGATCGTGAGCACCCAGGCCCAGAGGATCTTCTTGGCCGTGCCCCAGCGCACGGCGCGCATGCGCTTGACCACGCCCGTGCCCATGATCGAGCCGGTGATCGAGTGCGTGGTGCTGACCGGGATGCCGCTCTGGGCTGTGAAGAGCAGCACCAGGCTGCCGGCGGTCTCGGCGCAGAAGCCCTGCTCGGGACGCAGCCTGGTGAGTTTGCTGCCCATGGTGCGGATCACCCTCCAGCCGCCCAGCAGGGTGCCCAGGCCGATGGCGATGTGGGCGGCGATCACGACCCACAGCTGGACGCCGTGCTCCTTGGCGCCGGACGGGAGC
>JANOFW010000263.1:0-10614 GCA_031413835.1 Planctomycetia bacterium | reverse complement strand
GCCGGGGGGCGTGCGACCCGGGTGTTGCAGCGCCCCGACCTCTCGTCCCGGCCCTTTCCCCCCCGGCACGGCTTGGGGGGCCTGGGGGGCACCCCTACGATGCGCCGCTTGACCCCCTCGAGGGCGCCCCGCGACCCGCGCAGGCCCCTGGTGGGGAGGTTCGTCCCTCCCACGGAGACTCCTGATGTCGATCCAGACGGTAGGTGTGGTCGGCTGCGGCCTGATGGGCTCGGGCATCGCCCAGATCTCGGCCCAGGCGGGCCTCACGGTGATCGTGCGTGAGGTGGACGCCAAGGCCGTGGAATCCGGCCGCAAGAAGATCGACGGCTTCCTCGGCAAGGCGGTCGAGAAGGGCAAGCTGACGGCCGAGGAGAAGGCTCGCATCCTCGGCAAGATCACCTTCACCACGGCCCTCGAGGACTTGAAGCCCTGCGACCTGGTCGTCGAGGCCATCGTCGAGAACCTGCCGGCCAAGAAGGAGCTCTTCGGCGCGCTCGACAAGATCTGCGCCCCGCAGGCCATCTTCGCCTCGAACACCTCCTCCCTGGCCGTGGGCGACATGGCCGTGGCCACCAAGCGCGCGGCCAACTTCGTGGGCCTGCACTTCTTCAACCCCGTGCCGCTGATGAAGCTGGTCGAGGTGGTGCGCACGCTCGAGACCTCGGAGGCGGTCTTCGCCGCCGCCTGCGCCTTCGGCGAGAAGGTCGGCAAGACGGTGGTGCGCGCCAAGGACACCCCCGGCTTCGTGGTCAACCTGCTGCTCGTGCCCTACCTGCTCGACGCCGTGCGCGCCCTCGAGTCGGGCGTGGCCACCAAGGAGGACATCGACGCCGGCATGAAGCTGGGCTGCGGCTACCCCATGGGCCCCTTCGAGCTGCTCGACTTCGTGGGCCTGGACACCACGCTCTACATCGCCGACATCATGTTCCACGAGTTCAAGGAGTACCGCTACTCGGCGCCGCCCATGCTGCGCCGCCTCGTGGCGGGAGGCCGCAACGGCCGCAAGGCCGGCTACGGCTTCTACGACTACCGCCAGCCCGCTCCGGCCAAGTAGCGAGGGCCTCATGACCTGGACCTTCACGACCTACGCCTGTGCCGAGCGCATCGGCACGATCACGGTCAACCGGCCCGACAAGTTGAACGCCTTGAACGACGCCGTGATGGCCGACATCGACGCGGCCTTCGCGCACGCCAAGGCCGACCCGGCCTGCGGCGTGGTGATCCTGACGGGTGCCGGGGAGAAGGCCTTCGTGGCCGGCGCCGACATCGCCGAGCTGGCCACGCAGACGGTGCGCGGCGGCAAGGAGAAGTCGCTGCGCGGCCAGGCGATCCTGGCGCGCATCGAGAACCTGGGCAAGCCCGTGATCGCCATGCTCAACGGCTACGCCTTCGGCGGCGGGCTCGAGCTGGCGCTGGCCTGCCACCTGCGCACGATGGCCGAGGGCACCAAGATCGGCCTGCCCGAGGTCTCGCTCTCGATCATCCCCGGCTACGGCGGCACGCAGCGCCTGCCGCGGCTCATCGGTCGCGCCCGGGCCCTCGAGATGATCCTGACCGGCAACCCGATCGACGCCGCCACGGCCGAGCGCTACGGCCTGGTGAACCGCGTCGCGCCGGCCGCCGAGCTGCGCGCCAAGACCGAGGAGCTGGCCAAGGCCATGCTCTCGCGCGGGCCGCTGGCCCTCGCCATGGCCATGGAGAGCGTCTTGCGCGGCGCCGAGACCAGCCTCGAGGAGGGCCTGCGCATCGAGTGCGACCTCTTCGGGATCATCAGCAGCACCAAGGACATGCGGGAGGGCCTGACGGCCTTCCTCGAGAAGCGCAAGGCGCAGTTCCGCGGCGAGTGAGCGCTTGGATCTGATGCCCCGCGAGGCCCCCGAGGGCTTCCCCCCCGGCCCCCCGAACCTCTTCCACCGCACGAGGACCCCATGAGCACGAAGAACGGCAACACCCTGGTGATCGTCAGCGGCGCGCGCACGGCCATGGCCGAGTACAGCGGCACGCCCGGCTACGGCCTGCTCAAGGACATCACCGCCATCGACCTCGCCGTGGTGGCCGCCAAGGCCGCCCTCGAGCGCGGTCGCGTGGCGCCCGACGCCATCGACCACGTGATCTTTGGCAACGCCTCCCAGACCAGCGCCGACGCGCTCTACGGCGCGCGTCACGTGGGCTTGAAGGCCGGCGTGCCGGAGAAGGTGCCGGCGCTGACGGTCAACCGCATCTGCGGCTCGGGCCTGCAGAGCGTGATCTCGGGCGCCGAGCAGATCCTCCTGGGCCGCGCCAAGACCACGCTCTGCGGCGGCATGGAGAGCATGTCGCAGGCGCCGCACGTGATCCGCGGCGCGCGCGAGGGCTACCGGCTCGGCATGGACATGAAGGCCGAGGACTCGCTCTTCTCGGCCCTGATGGACCCCTTCTGCGGCTTCTTCATGGCGCAGACCGCCGAAAACGTCGCCAAGGACTACGGCATCACGCGCCAGGCCCAAGACGAGTACGCGCTGCGCAGCCACCAGCTGGGCAGCAAGGCCGTACAGTCGGGCTGGTTCGACGAGGAGATCGTGCCCATCAAGGTCAAGAAGGGCAAGGGCGAGATCGAGGTCAAGCGCGACGACCACATCAAGCCCGAGACCACGCTCGAGGGCCTGTCCGCGCTGCGTGCCGCCTTCGGCAAGGACGGCACGGTCACGGCCGGCAACGCCTCGGGCATCGTGGACGGCGGCGCCGCCGTCGTCGTCAGCACGCGCGCCACGGCCGAGAAGAACGGCTGGCCGATCCTGGCCGAGATCATCGACTGGCACATCGAGGGCGTGCCCCCGCGCATCATGGGCATGGGCCCCGCCCCCGCCATCCGCGGCGTCTGCGCCCGCGCCGGTCTCAAGATCGAGCAGATCGACTTCTTCGAGATCAACGAGGCCTTCGCCGCCCAGTACCTGGGCTGCGAGAAGGAACTCGGACTCGACCGCAACAAGTGCAACGTCAACGGCGGCGCCGTCGCCATCGGCCACCCCCTGGGCGCCACCGGCACGCGCCTCATCTACACCCTGGCCCGCACCCTCCGCGACCGCAAGGGCACCTACGGCATCGCCTCCGCCTGCATCGGCGGCGGCCAAGGAATTGCCGTGTTGCTGCGGAACCCGGCGGCCTAGCGGTCGCTCGGATCCTGACGGAGGTGGGCGTGACACAAGTGAAGCGCGCCTTGGCTGCGCTCGAGGCCGCCCGCGAGCGGACGTTGGCGGACCTCGTGCGGCTGAGCCGGATCCCGAGCGTGTCGGCGCGGGCGGTGCCGGACAAGGACGTGCAGGCGAGCGCGGCGTGCACGGCGGAGCTGATGCGGGAGGCGGGGCTGGAGCGGGTCGAGGTGCTCGAGCTCCCGGGCGCGCATCCCTACGTGGTGGGGGAGAGGCTCGTCGATCCCGCGCTGCCGACGCTGCTGCTCTACGCACACCACGACGTGCAGCCCACCGGCGATCCCAAGCGCTGGACCAGCCCGCCCTTCGAGCCGACTCGACGGGGGGAGCGGCTCTACGGGCGCGGCGTGGTGGACGACAAGGCCGGCGTGCTGGTGCACGTGGCGGCGATCCGCGCCTGGCTCGAGGGCGCGGGCACGCTGCCGGTGAACGTGAAGTTCATCGTCGAGGGCGAGGAGGAGATCGGCTCCGAGCATCTGGAGGCGTTCCTCACGGCCTACGCCAAGCGGCTGCAGGCCGACGCCATCGTGCTCACCGACACCAGCAACCTGGTGGCGGGCCTGCCGTCGCTCACCACGCTGCTGCGCGGGCTCGTCAAGGTGCAGGTCGAGGTCAAGGGCTACGAGCACGCGCTGCACTCCGGCTTCTGGGGTGGGCCCGTCCCCGATCCGGTGATGGGCCTGGCGCGGCTGCTCGCCACGCTCACCCGGCCCGACGGCTCGATTGCGGTCAAGGGCTGTCTGGCGGGGGCCAAGAAGCCGAGCGCCGCGGAGAGGAAGGCGCTGGCGCGGCTGCCCTTCTCCGAGAAGGCGCTGCGCCAGGACGCGGGCGCCGTCGATGGCTTGAAGCTGCTCGCCAAGGGAGGCGCGGCCACCTACGCCGCGCAGTGGTTCACGCCGCAGATCGCGGTCACGGCGCTCGAGGCCTCGCCCGTCGAGGGCTCCAGCAACCAGATCGTGCCGTCGGCCCGCTGCCGCATCGGCGTGCGCATCGTGCCGGGCCAGGACCCCAAGCAGGTGCAGCAGGCGCTGGTCGCGCACCTGAAGAAGCACTGCCCCTGGGGCCTCCAGCTGAGCGTGCGGACCATGACCGCCGGCCCCGCCTGGAGCACCGACACGGCGCATCCCGCCTTCGCCGCCGCCAAGCGCGCGCTCGAGGCCGGCTACGGCAAGAAGGCCGTGGAGATCGGCGCCGGCGGCTCGATCCCCTTTGTCGGCCCCTTCGCGCGCGCACTCGGCGGCGTGCCCGCGCTGCTCGTGGGCCTTGAGGACCCCGCGTGCAACGCCCACGCGGAGGACGAGAGCCTCCTGATCCCCGACTTCGAGAAGGCCTGCCGCGGCGCCGTGCACCTCTACGCTGAACTCGCGGGCGTGTTGCAAGTCGGCCCGTCGGTCGCCAAGGGCAAGCGCCGCAGCCGCAAGTCGTAGGACCTCGGGGGGCGCGGGGGGCGCGCGCGCTAGGGCGCCGGGACGAGCACGCGCAGGTCGGTGGCGGGGGCGGTGAACTCGCCCAGCGGTACCCAGCGATCGCCGCGCTGGAAGCCCAGGCGCACCTTGCCGGGCGCGAGGCCGCGCAGACGGAAGCGGCCGTCGGGGCCGACCTGGACGTAGGGGCGCATGGCGATGATGTGCATGCCGTCGTCGGCCTGGAGGCTCTGCGCGGACATGGGCTCGCCGCGCGCGTCGATCAGCGTGCCCACGAGATCCAGGCCCTCGACCACGCGCAGCACCACATTCGTGGTTCCCGGCTTGACGGCGTGTGCGGTCGTCCCCAGGTAGCCGGAGGTGCCGCCGCCGGCCTCGACCTCGTAGGGCGCGTCGAGCAGGCCATCCGCCGTGAACGAGCCGTCCTGCGCCGTGTGCACGAACTGGCGCCACCCCTCGGTGAGCGGCTCGATCCCGATCGCCAGCAGGCCCACAGGCACGCCGGCGGGCCCAGGGCGACCCGCATCCAGCACGACCCGGCCGCTGATCCGGCCGCCCTGGGTCAGGTGCAGCGTGAGCCCGTCCGTGCGTGGATCGACGCGGCGCTCGATCATCGGCCGGTAGCCTGGGATCTGCTGCAGGTGGAGGTCGATGCGGCGATCCGAGGCCAGGGGTCCGATCTCGAACGTGCCATCGCCGAGCAGCCGGCCAACGGTCACGTCCCGTAGGCGGATCTGCCCCTCCGGAGCAGCGAAGATCATCCCGCGCGCCTCCAACACGGCCGCCCCCGCGCCGTCCACGAGGCGGCCGCGCAGGACGATGCCGCGCGGCAGGCGCACCTCGAGCCCGCGCGTGCCGGCCTCCACGCCCTCCACCACGGCCACGGCGTACGGCAGGACGTCGGAGGCACCCGACCGGTCCGCCTTGGGTTGTGCCGTGATGCGATAGCGTCCGGGCGCGAGGCCGGCGATGCGCAGTACGCCCCCCTCGGCGCGTACCCCCCGCCGACGCGTGTAGTCGTCCTGACCCTCCGCGGTCATGCCCACCGCGACGAGCCAGGCCGAGACCCTCAAGCGCTCACCGGCATCGTCGAGCAGCACGCCCTCGATGGCCTGCGCCAGGGTGAGCGCGATCTCGAGCGCCGGGCCGCCCGTCTCGACGACGGCTCGACGCTCGAGCACGTAGCCGTCCGGCGCCTCCGGCGTGGCGAAGTCGGAGCCCGTCGCGACCTGGACCTCGTAGGCGCCGGCCCGCGGGACGGGCAGCGTAAACGTGCCGTCCTCGGCCGTGGCCGCTTGAGCGAGGGTCTCGGAGGCCGTCGGCGCCTGGGCGGCCCGGGCTTCGACCACCACGCCACGGATCGGCCGGCCCGTGGCCGCGTCGACCACGCGGCCCACGATGCTGGGTGCGTCGGTCAACGTGATTCGGAGCGCACCGCCTGACGTTCCGCTCGCGGGCGTGCCCTGGGCCCCGCCGTCCTTGCGCGCGACGAGCGCGAAGGCGCCGGGCGGCGGCAGCTCGAGCACGAACCGACCCTCGGCGTCGGTCAGCGTGCGCAGCTCCTTTCCCGGCACCGAAGGCGCGCTCACCTCCGCATCAGAGACCGGCTGTCCCTGCGCGTCGTGCACGATGCCCGCGACGCGCACGGGCGTGGGCGCGGGCGGGGGCGGGGGCGTGGGCAACTGGGCCGCGGTCGCGGCCGCGTTCGCGGGCGCAGCGGGACCCGCGCCGGGACCGCGGCCCCGCGCCCCCGACGGGGCACCGGTGAGATGTGGCCCACCCGTGCCTGCGGCGCTGTCCGCGACCTCAAGCGCCTCGCCTGCGCCGGCCTCCTCGAGGCGTGCCCGGTCCTCGGCCGACCCTGCGCCGTCGTCGCCCGCCGTGCCGCCCAGCAGCCACACCGCGGCGCACGCGGCCAGGAGCACGGCCAGCAGCAGGAGCAGGCGCATGGCGCCATGCTAGCGCGTCGTCCGCGGCGACAGCGGGGGGGCCGGGGGGACGGCGGCGCGCGCCCCCCGCGCCCCCCTGGAAGCCATGGAGGGGGTCGTCGGATGACCCCATACTCTTGCGCGATGCCGAAGGTTGCCCCCAAAGTCGTGTCGGGACCGCCGCCCGAGCGCATCGGGCTCACGCCGGGCAAGCGCGTGCTGTTCCTGACCAAGGACCCGGAGCTGATCCGGCGCCAGCTGGCGGGGACGCTCGACCTCAAGATGGCGGACCTGAAGGTCGAGGACCTGCTCGACGACATCAACACCGACGCCATGACGCCGGCCTGGGTCTGCTTCCGCCACCGGCCCGAGGACCTGGCGCTGGACGCCTACGCCGGGCTGATCGTGGACGGCAAGCGACTGTTTCCCACGCGGGCGCTGCTCGACGGGGGCTTCGAGGTCATCGTCTCGGGCCTGAGGAAGGGCGTGGGCTCCTCGCGCGAGACCGCGGTGCAGGCCGAGAAGTGGAGCGGCATCCGCCTCGCCATCGCCGCCTCCTTCGCACCCATCCACGCGCGCAACAACATCAACCAGGGCGTGCTGATGGCCGGGCACGACGTGTTGCGACGCCTGCAGCAGGGCGAGAGCGTGCCGCTGAACGACTTCCTGGCGGGCTACGACCCGATCACGCAGTCCATCGTGCGCGCGGGCGGGCTCTTCGCCTTCAGCAAGGCTCTCGCCGAGGGCCAGGTGAAGGTGCCGGCCACGGGCACGGCCCGGCGGCCCATGACCATGGCCGAGAAGATCCTGGCAGCGCACCGCTCCGGGGGCGACACACCCTTCGTCAAGCCCGGCGAGAGCATCGTCTGCAAGGTGGACGGCGGCTACAGCCACGAGTTCACCACGGCCCAGGTGCACGAGTTCCTGCGCCAGGAGTACGGCGACGGCTACCGCGTGAAGGACCCCGCGAAGTTCGCGGTCTTCGAGGATCACGTGATCTACGCCGACGGCGTGCCGGCCATGGCGCCCTACGGCAAGGAGATCCAGACGCTGCGCGACCTGCAACGCGCCTTCCAGCGCCACACGGGCGTGCGCGACTACAGCGCGAAGGACGGCGTCTCGCCCGGGATCTGCCACCAGGTCGCCCGCGAGCAGTTCATCGACCCCGGCGACCTGATCCAGGCCACGGACAGCCACACCTGCATGGGCGGCGGCAACAACGCGCTGGCCTACGGCGTGGGCGCCACGGAGTACGCCGCGTTGATCCACAGCGGGGTGACCCTGGTGAAGGTGCCGGAGTCGATCCGCTTCGAGCTCACCGGGCGCCTGCCGCCGGGCGTGACGGCCAAGGACCTGATGCTCCACATCCTGCTGCACTACGCCAAGCCGCAGAAGACCCTCGACCGGGTGCTCGAGTTCGGCGGGCCCGGTCTCGCCACGCTCTCGATGGACGAGCGCGCCACGCTGGCCAACATGGCCACCGAGTGCACGGCGCGCAGCGGCATCTGCGAGGGCGACGAGCAGACGGTCGCCTGGATCCAGGCGCGGCGTCCCGGCACGAGCGCCGAGGCGCTGCGCGCGCGGCTGGTGCGTCCCGACCCAGGCGCGGTCTACGACGGCGGCGTCCACACGATCGACCTGGGCGCGCTCGAGCCCATGGTGGCCCATCCGGGCGACCCCGACCGCGGCGTCCCCTCCGACCCCACCAACGGCGAGCTGGTGCGCCGCCTGGGCGAGGTCAAGATCGACATCGCCTACGGCGGTTCGTGCACCGCGGGCAAGCGCGACGACCTCGACATGTACGCCGAGGTCATGCGCGCGGCACAGGCCGCGGGCCGGCGCGTGGCCCCGGGCGTGCGCTTCTACATCCAGTTCGGGAGCGTGGACGTCGAGCGCTATGCTGAGGAGCGCGGCTACCTTGAGGTGTTCCGGGCCACGGGCGTCGAGGTCATCCGGCCCGGGTGCGGCGCCTGCATCGGCTGCGGGCCGGGCGTCTCCGAACGCGCCGACCAGGTCACCGTCTCGGCCATCAACCGCAACTACAAGGGCCGCAGCGGGCCGGGACGCCTCTACCTGGCCTCGCCGCTCACCGTCGCGGCCTCGGCCGTGACGGGCCAGATCACGGCCTGGCATCCGGGCCTGTTTCGCCGTGCGCCCGCCGGGGCGGCGCGATGAGCTCCGCCGCGGCTCCTGCGGGCTCCGGGTCGGGCGGCGGCTCGACGACGCTGCTCGACGCCCTGGTCCGGGTGGCAGCCGCGCCGACGCTGGACGCTGCCGCCGATCTGGCCTGCGAGGCTGCCGTGGCCCAGGGGCGCTGGGGACGGGCGGCCTTCGTCGTCGCGCTGCCCACGGGCGTCGTGTCCGGCTTCGCCGGCGTGCCGCAGGACGAGCGTGAGAGCCTGCGCGCGGACGGCTCGCGCTACGGCCCCATGGAGCGGGCTTCGAACCGGCAGCGGGCCCTCGAGGGCTACCGCCTCGCAGCGGGCCTGGACGCGGCCTTCATCCCCCAGGAGCGCCGCGGCGCGCTCTGGGAGGCGCATCTGCGCGGCCCCACCGGCGTCGGCGCCGCTGGCGAGCGCTGGGAGCGGGACGACGAGCTGGTGCTGCTGCCGCACTGCGCATCGGGCTCCTCGCTCGGCACGCTGGCCCTCTCGGCCCCGACCGACGGCCGCCGGCCCACGGCCGCGAGCGCCGAGCGGCTGCGCGAGCTGCTCGCCTTCGCGGGCGCCGTGGGTGCGTTGCTGCGCGCCCGCGCGAGCGCCGGCGAGGGCGGCCGGGAACAGTCGCGTCGCGTGCTCGACTACGTGCAGTCGCTCACGGGGCTCTCCGACGTGGGCGTGCTGCTCGACCGCGTGGCCGAGATCTGCGCGCGGCTCGCGGGCTACCGCGTGGGCGTGCTCACGGCGCACATGGAGGACGGCCCGCGCGTGGGGGCCTTCAACCTGTCGGCGGAGGAGCGCGCGCGCTTCATCGAGAGCAGCAGCCGCAGCACGGCCGAGAGCACGGCGGGCAAGCGCGCACGCATCCGCTCGATGGCCTTCCCGGGCACGGGCATCGCCTACGTCCCGCGCAACGTGGAGCTTTCGCGCTCGAAGGCCTTCGTGCCCGGCAAGCCCGTCCCGGGTGGCAGCTGGCACCCCGAGGACCGGCTCTTCCTGCTGCTCAAGACCACGCAGGATCGCGACATCGGCGTGCTGTCGCTCGACGAGCCGCTCGACGGCCGCGCGCCCGCGGTCGGCACCTTGGGCGCGCTGGAGGTCGCGGAGCGCTTCCTCGACCTGGCCGGCGCGCTGCTCGAGACGCGCCTGCTGCAGGCGCAGGTCGAGCGCACGCAGCGCCTCGAGGCGGTCGGCTCGCTGGTGACCGGCGTGGCCCACGACTTCAACAACCTGCTCGGCGCGATCATGGGCTACGCCTCGCTGCTGCGCGTGCAGCTGCCCGAGGGCAGCGAGCTCCTGCCCACGGCGCGGGCCCTCGAGGAGGCCTGCGAGCGGGCCGCCGGGGCCACGCGGCGGCTGCGCGCGCTGACGCAGTCGCCGCCGGTGGAGCGTCGCCCGCTGGATCCGACGCAGCTGGTCGCCGACGTGGCGCGCACGGCGCGCGACACCTTCGACCCGCGCTACACCGTGGAGACGGACGTGTCCGGCGGGCTGCCGACGATCCTCGGCGATCCGGGCCAGCTGTCGCGCACGCTCCTCAACCTGTGCCTCAACGCGCGCGACGCGCAGCCCGAGGGCGGGCCGATCCTGCTGCGCGCCCGAGCCGAGGTCGCCGCCGACGGTACGCCCCCGCGCGGCGTGATCCTCGAGGTCGAGGACCGGGGCCCGGGCCTGTCTCCGCAGGCGCGCCAGCACCTCTTCGAGCCCTTCTTCACCACCAAGCCGCGTGGTCAGGGAACGGGCCTGGGTCTGTTCGGCGCCTGGAGCGCCGCGCGCGGGCACGGCGGGAGCCTCGAGGTCGTGGACCGACCCGGCGTCGTGGGGGCGCTCTTGCGCCTGCGCCTGCCCGCCGCCGGGGCCGCCCAGGCCGCCGGCCGGGGCGGCCCGGCCCCGGCCGCGCCGGCCGGCGCGCGCG
>JANOFW010000262.1:0-27152 GCA_031413835.1 Planctomycetia bacterium | reverse complement strand
CCCAGGGGAAGGACTGTGGAGCGTCGGCGCTAGAGGGCCAGCTGCCACTGGAAGCGGATCAGCATCGAGGTGTCGCCGTCGCCGCCCGCCGGGGCGCGCAGGCCGCTGTAGGGGTCGTTGAGCTGCAGCGAGCTGCCGGCGTCCTCCACGGCCTCGAGCAGCGTCACGTCCAAGCTCAACTTGTTGGAGTGACCGTTCAGGTAGTAGTTGATCACGCCCGCGATCTCGGTGACCTCGCCGTCGCCGAAGGGCTCGAACGCCGCGCTGCTGTAGCGGGCCGCGATCTCCCAGGCCGTGCCGGGGAACAGGTAGCCGAGCTGCAGCAGGATCATGGTCGTGTCGAGGTCGCTCGGGCCGAACCAGCTCTCGAACGAGCCCATCGTGTAGGCGGCCGTGAGCGAGAAGCCGCCGTAGCCCATGGCCAGGTCGGCACCCCAGACGAGGCCGTCGTAGAGGACCGTGTGGGGCCCGTCGACGCGGTCGTCGTACATGTGGGCCCACGCGCCCACCTCGCCGTACCACTCGCAGGTGCTCTGGCGCAGCGCGCCCTCTTCGTAGTACGTCGGCTTGAGGAAGGCCCAGTTCAGACGGGCGCTGACGGCGAAGTTGTCGTCGCTGCGCTCGTCGAGCACGTTGCGGATCGAGTCGCCGCCGTCGCCGTTCGTCACCGCGACCATGTAGGACCACTCGTTGTTGCAGCCCAGCGCGCCGTGGACCATGATGCCGTGATCGCGGTTGCGATCGGTGTAGCCCGGCAGCTGGCGGCCGATGTAGGCCGAGGCCACCGAGATGTCCACGAACTGCTGCAGCTCGGGGGCGGTCATGAGCTGGCGCGTGTTCGGCGTCAGGATCTGGCCCATGCGGATGTTGAACGAGGGGCTCGAGCACCACTCGATCCACGCCTCACGCGTGTTCTCGAAGTTCTGGCTCTGCCCGAACCAGCCGCCCAGGCTCTCGCTCTGTTTCTCGCCCTGGAACAGGTCGCTGCCGTAGTGGCCGAAGTCGAGCTCGATGTAGTAGCAGGTGTTGCAGGGCGCAGTGCCCGAGAACTTCACCAGCGCGCGGGGCAGCGAGAAGCCGCTCAGGTCGCCGCCGCGACCGGGCACGCCGCCCACGCCGGGCTCGGTGTCGAAGTCGATGGCCTCGAAGCGGGCCTGCAGGGTGAGGTTGATCCTCAGGGAGAAGTCGCCGCCGCGGATCCAGAAGCCGCTGTCGTAGCCGGCGCTCCCCGGCCCGCCGACGAGCGAGGCGTCCGACGGGTGGCCGGCCAGGTAGCCGTCCACCGCCGACTGGATGTCACGGGTGCTCGAGTCGGCGTGCGCCGGAGCGGCGAACGCCACTCCCACGACGAGCGCCGCTGCCACGGTGGCCCAACGAAACGTTGCCCAAGAAGACATGCCAAACCCTCCCTGATGCCTTGAGGAAATCCGCCCAGCGGGATCTCAAGTGACGCCTGTCTGCCAACGCGACGTCACAGCCTGCCGACCCACGCCTGCCCCGGAACCCCGGGACAGGAGAGAGGGTGCCACCACCCCACCGAGACGCCAGACCTTCGAGGGGGTCGGGAACGCTCCCAGGGCCAGAAATGGCCTCGCGGACCCGTCTCCAGGTCACAAGTCCGTCACCCGATTGAGCTGGGCGCCTCGGGAAGGGGCCAACCCCTGTCCTTGGCGGGCCACCCTCCGCGGGCCGCGCGGGCTGCGGATCGGGTCCGATCAGCGGCCGGCGAGATCGGCGTGGGTGGCGGAGGCGTAGTGGGCGCGCAGGTCGTCTCGGCCGAAGTCGTCGGCTGGGTCACGCCACAGGCTGTGGACGTGGTTGGCGCGGTTCTGGGTGTTGTCGAGCTCGAGCAGCAGGCGCGGGCCGTGGATGCGGTAGTAGAAGGGCGTCCCCGGCTCGCGGCCTCCGGCCCAGGCCAGGTGCGTCTGAGGCAGGCCGGCCCGCACGAGCTCGAGGTACTGCCGGCCGAAGGCGTCGTGAGCGCGACCCACGTAGGCCTCGATCAGCCGCAGGAGCAAGGCCTGCTGGGTCGCGGTCAAGGAGCCGTAGGGCAGGCCTTGCGGCTTCGCAAGCGAGGCGGCTCGGCCAGGCCCGGTGATCACGTCGCCGGGAGCCTGCACGGAGAGCCGTGCCGTGCGCCACTGGGAGGCGTCCAGGCTGCGGGCCAGCTCGAGGGCGAGGTCGTGCTCCGGGCCCTGGAGCCGCTCGCCCGTGCGGGGACCCTGCGGGATGCGCGCTGGATTCGTGCCCAGGAACCAGGGCGTCAGGGCGACGAGCTCGGGCGTGGCAACCGTCACGTTGAGCGAGAGATGGTGGCCTTCCAGCCTCCAGCCCCAGGGGAACGCGCCCGGCGTGCCGAAGATCGTCAGAGCGTAGCCGAGCGGGTCGCGGACCCGGCGCGAGGATCCCTCCAAGTCCGCCAGCACGCCCTCGAGCGCCATCACCGCCTCCGCCTGCGCGGCGCCCGACGCGGAGAGCCCCGCACGCAGCAGAGCGAGGGCGCGCTCGCGCAACGCCGCTCCCATGGCCCCCAGCGGCACGCCCAGGCGCCGTCGCGGCACGTAGTGCCAGTTGCCGCGCTCCGCCTCGGCGAAGGGGCGCTGCCCGCCGGCCGCGGCCCCGCCCTCCTCGAGCCAGGCCCGCGCCGCGGCCGCCATGCCAGCGGGCCACGTCGCCTGCACGGCGGGCGGATCGGCGTGGCCCTGGGACGGGAGCGGCCACGCCAACGCCACGACCAGCGCCGCCCACGGCGCCGCGATCCAGGCGCGGGCGGCAGCGGGGTGCCCAGCCTCACTCACCGCACGGCACCCAGGCGGCCGGGTCGCCCCGCGCACGAGCCTCGTCGGCCGCGAGCAGGTCCCACCCCGGATTCGAGTGTCCGGCGGGCGCTCTGCCGGCCTCGGGCGCGTCCCGACCGACGGCAGCTTGCCCCGCGGCCAATGCGCCCGTGAACCACGGCGTGCGGCGCTCCGCGCCGTCGACGGAGAGCTCCACGTGCAGGTGGTCGGTGTGCGGGTGGTCGCGGAAGTAGAGCAGGCTCTTCGCGCCAGCCTCTCGACTCGCGTCCCACATCCAGTAGTCCCAGATGATGAGCTGGATGCCGACTTCCTGCGCGTGCTCGATGAGCCAGTTGCCGATCTCGTCGCCGAGGACGTTGTCCGCATCGCCCCCCGCCAGGGGGATGGCGAGGTCCAAGGCGCGTCCCGTCCCGTGCACCGTCATGAGCCCGCTCGGAGGGGTGGAACAGATGTCCCGGCAGCAGTAACCGGCCATGGCCGTGATCTGCGGGAAGCGCGCTCCGAGCTGGCCGGCGAGCTCGTAGGTGCCCGGCCGGATGCCCCCGGCGCAGCCTGCGGCCTGGGCGCACGGCGAGCAGGGCGCACCGCTCCAGGCGCCGGCCTGCGTGTTCTCCACGTATTGTGCGTCGCCCGCGGCCAGCACCGCGGCGGGGATCACCCACGGGCCGGGGATGGCGCCCGTTCCCAGAAGGAGCGCCCCGGAGGAGCCACCGCCCCCGCAGCCCAGCAGCAGCATCAGCCCGGTCAAGACCGAGAGCGCGACCTGCAGGCCCTGACGACCGACGCGTCCCATCGCCTGCTCCGAAGTGGGTTCCGCCAAGAGATCCTCGGCCAGGCTCAAGGGTACCTGACTGCTGCGGCGAGGGCGCCTGGGCATGCTTGACCATCTGCTCGAGCGCTCGCCCCTACGCCCCGTGGCACTTCTTGTACTTCTTGCCGCTGCCGCACGAGCACGGCTCGTTGCGTCCGGGGTGCTCCTCCCGTCGCACGGCGGGGACCCCGACGACGCGGCCCTGGGCGTAGAGCCAGCGCCGATCGCGCGCGCGACGCACGAAGCGCGCGTGCTCGTGGTGGCGCTTCTCCTCGCCGTCGGGGCCGTCGCGGAAGCGCGCGACGAACTCGACCGTGCCCTCGTCGTCGGAGGGCCCTCCACCGGCGCTGGCCACGACGTCCAGCCCGAGCCACGTCGCCGACCGCGACCAGCGCTCGGTCGAGGCCCGGTCGACGCCGCGCGCGGCCTCCGGCGTGCAACTCTCGAGGATGTGGTCGACCGCCCCGCGCACGTAGGCGGTGTAGCGCGAGCGCATGAGCGCCTCGGCCGTCGGCGCGGGCGCGCCGGCGAGCACGGGGCCGCAGCAGGCGTCGTAGTCCTTTCCGGAAGTGCAGGGGCAGGTCGTCATGCCGCTACGCTACCCACGGACGGGCCTCGGCGTGAGGTGCGGCGCCTGCGGCAGGCCTATACTGCGGCCATGCGCAAGGCCGTGGTACGGGCATTTCGTCACGCCGACCCGCTGATCACGCGCTGGATGGCGCGTCACGGCATCCGCTTGATCCGCATCAGCCTGGGGGTCGTGTTCCTGTGGTTCGGAGCGCTGAAGTTCTTCCCCGGCATGAGCCCGGCGCAAGAGCTCGCCGGTAAGACCATCACCGTGCTGACGGCGGGCTGGCTGACGCCGGCCGTGAGCGTGCCCCTGCTGGCGGCGTGGGAGTGCGCCATCGGCCTGGGGCTGATCCTGAGCCTGTGGCCACGAGTGACGCTGCTTCTGCTGTTCCTCCAGATGAGCGGCACGGTCCTGCCCCTGTTCTTCTTCCCGCACGAGACCTTCACCAGGATCCCCTGGGCGCCCACCTTGGAAGGTCAGTACATCATCAAGAACCTGGTGCTGATCAGCGCCGGGATCGTCGTCGGGGCCACGGTCCGCGGAGGACGCCTCGTCGACGACCCCGATCCGGCACGCAGCGCGCCTCCAGGGCCTGCACTGGGTATCTTCCCGGGTCCGCCGGAGGTCCCATGACGAGCACTCACGCTGCGCCGCCGTCGCCCTCGGCCGAGGAGCAAGCCCGGTTCGACGCGCTGCAGGCGAAGCTCGTCCCGCTCTGGACGTCCATCCGCGCCCTCAACCAGGACCCGCAGACCATCGTGGTCGTGCCGTCGATGGCGCTGGAGGTGACGCTCAAGGGCAGCGAGGTGCAGGCCTACGAGGAGCGCTTCCTCTTCCTGCTGCTCCTGCTGCGGCAGCCCCGCGCGCGGCTGGTCTACGTGACGGGGCAGGCGATCCACCCGAGCGTGGTCGACTACTACTTCGACCTGATGCCGGGCGTGATCTCGAGCCACGCGCGGCGCCGCCTGTTCCTCGTCTCCCCGCTCGACGCCTCGCCCCGCCCGCTGGCGACGAAGCTGCTCGAGCGCCCCCGCATGCTCGAGCGCCTGCGGGCCCTGATCCCCGACCCCGCGCGCGCCCACCTCGTCCCCTTCGCCACCACCTGGGCGGACCGCGAGCTTGCGCTACGGCTCGGCATCCCGATGTACGGCTGCGATCCGGCGCTCGTCTCGCTCGGCACGAAGAGCAGCAGCCGCCGCCTCTTCCGCGAGGAGGGCGTCCCGCACCCCGCGGGCCGGGAGGACCTCGACAGCGAGGACGCGCTCGTCGAAGCCATCGTCTCGATGCGCCGCGAGAACCCGGCCCTGCGCCGCGTGGTGATCAAGCTCAACGAGGGCGTGTCGGGGACCGGGAACGCGAACCTCGACCTGGCGCGGCTCCCGGCGCCGGGCGCGGCGGACGAACGGGACGCCGTGCGCCGCCTGCTCCCGTCCATGACCTTCGAGCTGCAGGGCCTGGCCTACTCCGTGTTCCTGGAGAAGCTCGCCGAGCAGCGCGGGATCGTGGAAGAGCGCATCGTCGCCGACGAGATCCGCAGCCCCAGCGTGCAGCTGCGGGTGACCCCGCTGGGCGCGCTCGAGCTGCTCTCGACGCACGACCAGCTGCTCGGCGGGATCAGCGGTCAGAGCTACCTCGGCTGCCGGTTCCCCGCGGACGAGGCCTACGCGGCGAGCATCAGCCGCGAAGCCGCGAAGATCGGCCGCCGGCTCGCACGCGAGGGCGTCCTCGGACGCTTCGCTCTCGACTTCGTCGTCGCCCGCTCGAAGGGCGGCGCGTGGCGCCCCTACGCCATCGAGATCAACCTGAGGAAGGGCGGCACGACGCACCCCCTTCCTCACGCTGCAGTTCCTGACCGACGGCACCTACGACGTGGAGACCGCGCAGTTCACCGCGCCCGGAGGGCGTCGCAAGTTCTTCGTCGCCTCCGACCACCTCGAGAGCGAGCGCTACCGCGGCCTCACGCCCGACGACCTCTTCGACCTCGCGCTGCGCCACGGCCTGCACTTCGACCAGACCCGCCTCACGGGCATCGTCTTCCACATGATGAGCGCGCGGCCCGAGTGCGGCCGCACCGGCCTCACCGCCGTCGGCGACAGCGCCGAGGAGGCGGATCGCCTGTACACGCGGTTCAAGCAGGTGCTCGACCTCGAGACGGCGGGCGGGTAGCGCCCCCTGCGACCGCTCAGCCCGCGTCCCGGCCCGGCAGGATCTCGAGGGCCACGAGCGAGATGTCGTCGTGGGGCAGCGCGGGAGCGGTCCAGCCGAGCACCGCGGCGAGGACACCGTCCACGCAGGCTTCCAGGTCGAGCGCGGCGCTCCCCCGCACGCTCTCTGCCAGGCGCTCGTCGCCGAAGAGATCGCCGTCGGGGCGCCGTGCCTCGAGGATGCCGTCGGAGTAGACGAACAGGCGGTCTCCGGGCGCGAGCCTCACGCGCGCTCCCTCGTAGACGACGCCCGACATCACGCCGATGGGCAGGGCCGGCAGGTCGAGCACGTTCGCCTCGCCCCGGCGCGTCAGGTGCAGCGGCCCCGGATGCCCGGCCGAGGCATAGGAGAGCTCGAGGGTACGCAGGTCGAGCACGGCGCAGCAGATCGTGAACAGCTGCAGCGGACCTCCCCGGTCGGAGAAGTCGCGATTGAGGCGCTGCACCACCTCGAAGGGCTCGGCGAGGGTCTCCTCGCCGTGGCGCAGCGAGCGACGGAACGCCGACTGCGCCGCGCGCGGCGAGAGCGCGTGGCCCACGGCCATCGAGAGCAGGGAGGCGGCCACGCCGTGGCCCGTCACGTCCAGCACGTAGAACCCCAGGTGGTGCTCGTCGAGCCGGAAGACGTCGAGCAGATCGCCGGCCAGCTCGACGCAGGGGCGGAAGCGCCAGGCGAAGCGCACCGCGTGGTGCTCGGGCATGCTCGTGGGCAGCAGCGCGCGCTGCACGATGGCCGCCGCGTCCAGCTCGGCCTTCATGCGTGCGTTGGCGGCGGCGACCTCTGCGGCGGCGCGGCGCAGGTCGGCCTCCATGCGCTTGCGCTCGGTCAGATCGTGCCACACCGCCACGAGGCCGAGGCGGCCGTCGATGGTCACGCTATTGAGCGTGACATCCACGGGCAGCGGCGAGCCGTCGAGCCTCTGGTGCAGCCACTCGAAGCGGTGCCAGCCACGCGCACGCGCGGTGCGGTCCATCTCCCTCGACTTCTCGTCCGAGCGCCGCCCGTCGGGCTGCAGCTCCGGGGAGAGCACGGCAGGATGCAGCGCGAGGACTTGGCTGCGGTCCCGGGCGCCGATCAGCTCGATCATGGCGTCGTTGCAGTCGGTGATGCCGCCCTCCACCACGATCATGTGGGCGTCGGAGGCGTGATCGAACAGCATGCGGAAGCGGTCGTCGGGCACGTGCGGCTGGCTCCTGCGCCGTCCCAGGCGCCTGCGAGGCGTCGCTGGGGTCCGCCACGCAGGCTACCCGTCGGCCCGGGAACGAGCTGGGAACCAGCCTGTCGGTGGGCGGGGGGACGACCTCCCCCGCTGTCGCCCGGCTCGCTCCGGCGCTTTGGGGGCGGGCCCGGCAGGTTCGCCTTACCCTGCCCCTGACACACGGCGCCTCGGTGGCGTCTACCAAGGACCTCCCTCATGAGCCTGCCCCACGCTGTGATCTGGATCGACCACAAGGAAGCGCACGTGCTCCAGTTCGACGCCGAGCACGTAACGGCCTCGAACGTGAAGGCCAGCACGCACCCCACGCGACAGCACGGCAGCACCGTGCGGACCGAGCATGAGTTCTTCGGCCACGTGTGCGACGCCTTGGCCGGCAGCCCGAAGGTGCTGGTGGTCGGCACGCACACGGCGCAGGACGACTTCAAGCACTACGTCAACAAGCATCGTCCCGAGACGGCCAAGCACGTGGCCGGCTACGAGACCGGGGACTACCCGACGCAGAACCAGCTGGTGGCCAAGGGGCGCCAGTACTTCCTCAAGCTGGCTGCCGAGTCCGGGTCGTAGCACTGGGCCTGTCTCTCGGCCGGTAGGGCGCCGCGCCGGGTAGGCTCGGGCGCGCCGGTACCGGAGCCTCGATCGGAGCACGCCGTGAGCTGGGAGCGCTGGTTCCTCGCGGGCGCGGCGCTGTTCAACGCCGCCTGGGCGGTCGGCATCGCCGTGGCGCCCGAGCGCGTGTTCGCCGTCGTGCCGCCACTCCCGGGCGTGCTCGCCATGCTCGTGGCCGCCGAGGGCCTGTGCTTCGCCGTCTGCGCGCTACGCCGGATTCCGTGGCTGCTCGCGCTGTCGATCGCGGGCAAGGCGCTCGGCTTGCCGCTGTTCCTGGGCGCCGTGCACCTAGGCTACCTGTCCGCCTCCTCGTGGGGCCTCACCGTCGTGAACGACTTGCTCTGGATCCCTCCCCTGCTTGCCGTCTGGCGCAGTCGGCGCCGATGGTGATCCTGCTGACCGGCGCCACGGGCTACGTCGGAGGCCGCCTGCTCGCGGCGCTCGCGGGTCGGCGCGTGCGCTGCCTCGTGCGCCGGCCCGGCGCGCTCGAGGCCCGAGCCGGCGTGGAGCTGATCGAAGGCGACGTGCTCGATCCCACGGCGCTGCGCCGGGCCCTGCAGGGCGTCGAGGCGGCCTTCTACCTGGTCCACTCGATGGCCGGCGACGAGGACTACGCGGAGCGCGACCGCCGCGCCGCCCTGCTCTTCGGAGAAGTCGCGCGCGAGGCGGGGGTGCGACGCATCGTCTACCTCGGCGGGCTGGGACGCGAGCCCGGCCTCTCGAAGCACCTCGCGAGCCGCCAGGAGGTCGGGCGCGCGCTGGCGGCGGCGGGCGTGCCGGTGGTGGAGCTGCGCGCCTCGGTCGTGGTAGGCGGCGGGAGCCTGCCCTTCGAGATGGCCCGTCGGCTGGTCGAGAAGCTGCCCGTGATGCTCACCCCGCGCTGGGTGCGAACGCTCACACAGCCGATCGCCGTGGACGACGTCGTGGCCTACCTGATCGAGGCGCTCGACGCCGACCTGCCGCGAGGCGGGGTGTTCGAGATCGGGGGAGCGGAGCCGGTCTCGTACGGCGGGCTCATGCGTGAGATCGCGCGGCAGCGCGGGCTCCACCGTTGGATGCTCCCCGTGCCGGTGCTCAGCCCGGGGCTCTCGAGCCGCTGGCTCTCGCTCGTCTCGCCACGCGAGGCGCGCATCGGTCGCTCGCTGATCGAAGGCGTGAAGAACGAGACGATCGTGCGCGATCCCGCCGCGTCGCGCGTCTTCCACGTGCGTCCCCTGGGCATGACCGAGGCGGTGCGCCGGGCGCTGGCCGAGACGCCCGCTCCCCTCCCCGCACTCTCGGGCGCGCGCTCGCTGATCGCCTGCGTGACGCTGCTCCTGATCTGCCTGGCCGTCGGCGCGCTGGGCGGCTTGACGAACATGGACGCGGTGCGCTCGTGGTATCCGACCCTGGCCAAGCCGGCCTGGACCCCGCCTGCCGCCGTCTTCGGACCCGCCTGGGGCGTGCTCTACGTGCTGATGGCCCTGGCGGCGTGGCGCGTGGTGGCGCGGGACGGCCTGCTCGAGGCACGCCTGCCCCTGCTCGCCTTCGGCCTCCAGCTGCTCTTGAACGGCGCCTGGTCGTGGATCTTCTTCGGCGCGCGAGCGCCGACCGCGGCGCTGGTGGAGATCGTCGTGCTGGCGCTGCTCGTGCTGGCGACGACCGTGCTCTTCTTCGCGCGCAGCCGCACGGCGGGCCTGCTCATGCTCCCCTATATGCTCTGGGTGCTGTTCGCCGCCGCGCTCAACGCCGCGATCGTGAGGATGAACCCGTGACGAAGCCGATCGTGATCCTCAGCCACTGCCTGGCGAACGAGGCCTGCCGCTACAACGGCGCCGCCCTGCGCGACCCCGTCGTGGCCGCGCTGAGCCGGCACGTGACCTTCCAGCCCGTGTGTCCCGAGGTGGCGATCGGCCTGGGCGTGCCGCGTGACCCGATCCAGCTGGTGGCGCACGGCGAGGGCGTGGCCCTGCTCCAGCCGGCCACCGGACGCGACGTGACGGCCGAGATGGTGGGCTTCTCGCAGCGCTACCTCGACGGGCTCGACGTCGTGGACGGCTTCGTGCTCAAGGGCCGCTCCCCCACCTGCGGCATCTCTCAGGTGAAGATCCGGGCCGTCCAGGGCGGGCCCGTGCTGCGCCGCGGGCATGGGGTCTTCGCGCAGGCGGTGATGGACCGCCACCCGCACCTCGCCGTCGAGGAAGAGGGGCGCCTGGGCGACTTCGTGATCCGCGACCACTTCCTCACGCGCGTCTTCGCCAGCGCCCGCTTCCGCCAGGTGAGGTCGCAGCGGGATCTCGTGCACTTCCAGGCCACGCACAAGCTGCTGCTCCTCGGCCACGGTCAGACCGGGATGCGCGCGCTCGGGCGCGTGGTGGCCAACGCCGCGCGTCTCCCTTGGGAAGAGGTGCGCGCTCTGTACGGCTCGGGAGTCGCGGAGGTGCTCGCCCGTCCGGCGAGGAAGCCGGCCCTGATCAACGTCTTCGAGCACGCCTTCGGCTTCGTCTCGGAGCGCCTCGGCCCGCGCGAGAAGCGCCACTTCGCGGCGTTGCTCGGCTCCTACCGCGACGCACGCGTACCCGTCGGCGCGGTCATCACGCTGCTGCGCTCGTGGGTGGAGCGCTTCGACGTGCCCTACCTCGCCGAGCAGGTGCTCTTCCAGCCCTACCCGGTCGAGCTCGTCTCGTTGCTCGACTCCGGCAAGGGCCGAGAGGTGTGAGCGTGGACGCGGCGGCTAGCGCAGGGGGCCGTAGGCGCTGAAGGCGGCCCAGTGGCGCGGCGCCGAGTGCGGCGTGCTGTCGCGCAGCGCGCGCGCGGCCGCGCGCAGCGCATCGGCCGGCGCGACCCGTGTCCCCGCGGTGTAGGCCTCGTAGAAGCGGCGGACCAGCTCCCCGGTGAGCTCGTCGTCGACGGGCCAGTGGCTCGCAACGACGTGCTGCGCGCCGGCGAGCACGACCGCGCGCACGAGCCCGTGTACGCCTTCGCCCGCCTGCTCGATCCCGCGCGCCGTGTCGCAGGCGGAGAGGAACACCAGCTCCGCCTGCTCGAGGTCGAAGGAGAGGATCTCCAGCGCGGTCAGCATGCCGTCGTCGTCGCCCTCGCGCGTGCGGCTGTTCGCGCCGGCGAACACCAGGCCGCTAGCCAGGAGCGGGTCGAAGGAGCGCGCGTGCCGCTCGAGCCCGGGCCCGAGCCGGAAGACCTCGTCGGCGGGGACCCACAGCCGCGTGTCCAGGCTCTCGCGGACGAAGCCGTGCGTGGCCAGGTGGACGATCCGGCGGCCCACGGCGGCTTCCCGTACGCGGCCCTCGGTGGCGTCGATGCCCTTGAGCGCGAGGTTCTCCTCGCTGGGCCGGGCGCGACGCAGCTGCTCCTCCAGCTGGCGCACCTCGGGTGCCGTCCCCGGGAGGCGAGCGAAGGGGCGCAGCCCGGGCACCCGCTCCAGCAGCTTGCGCTCGCCCGTGACGACCGGTCCCAGCAGCCCCGCTTGCGGCACGCCCTCGAAGTCCACGTCGCCGACGATCAGCGCGCCCGAGCCCCGCCGCGGCGCCGGTCCCGCAGGCACGAGATCGTGCGCCGCCGCGAGGCGCGCGAAACGGTAGCGGTCGAGCAGGAAGCCGCCCTCGACCGGGAGCGCCTCGAGAGGCGTGCCGGCGAGCGGGCCGTCGGCGATCCAGTAGACCGCGCGCACGCCCGCCGGGAACGCCTTCTCGACGGGCTCCCAGAGGCGCCGGTGGACGGCCCGGGCGGCTTCCCTCCACGGCTCGTGCGTCAGGGAGGGTGCCGCGCGCGTCGCGTCCCGGTAGGTCTGGAGCGCCTCCGTCAGCTGGGCCTCCGGGCCCAGGTCGATCCGTCGAGGCGGGCCGCTGGCCGCCACGACCCAGGCCGCGTAGCGGCCTCCGGCCAGGAGCGTGTCCACGAGGACCTCGTCAGACTTGAGCTGCGCGACCACGTCCGCAGTTCGCAACCCCACGTAGGGCCCCGTCCGGGCGGCGGCCGGCAACGCGCGGGCGAGCTCCCGAGAGGCATCGGTCACTTCGCGCGCCGCGGCCGAGATCTCGCCGCGCCAGGGGATGCGCCGCCAGCCGGGCTTGGGCGGCTCGTAGGCGAGACGCGCCAACCGCCTGCGCGCGGCACCCAGGCGCTCGGCCGCGACCTTGGCCTCGCCGCGAGCCGAGCGCAGCAGACGCCCCTCCTCGGCCATCGAGGCGGCCGCACGCGCCTTGAGCCGCAGCACCTCCTCGTAGCCGTCGATGCCGCTCGCCGTGGCGACGTGCATCCAGTTCGCCAGGGCCCACTGGATGGCGCCCTGCATCTGCACGCGCTCCTTGGTGGTCGCCCCCGCGAACTGCGTCTCGATCCGGCGCGCCACGAGGTCGAGGGCCTGGCGCATGGGCTCGAGCGCCTTCGACGGCTCGCCGCCCGCCAAGGCCGCCAGCGCCAGGCCCGAGTGCGCGAGGATGAGCGTGGGGTGCGTGGGGATCAACGACTCGCGGCCGACGTCGAGGGCCCGGCGGTAGCGCCCCAGCGCCTCCGCCGATCGCCCCTCCAGCAGCGCGATGTCACCGAGCGTCAGGAGGACCGCGGCGACCTCAGGGTGGTCCGGCCCCAGCCCGCTCTCGAGCGCCGTCAGGGCGTAGCGGGCGTGCTCCTGCGCCGCGGGCAGCTCCCGCCTGCGCAGTTCCAGCCTCGCCAGCGCCTGATGCGCCCGACCCAGCCGCGGATGACCTGCGTGCAAGCGCTTCTCCAGCACGGCGATCGCGCCGCGCAGCACCTCCGCCGCGCCGACGGGGTCGCCACGCTCCAGGAGCGTGGCCGCGTAGATCTCGGGAGCGGCGGATTCCAGCGGGGGCAGGCTCGTTCCCCGCCGATCGAGAACCGGCTTGACGAAGAGCCGCTCCAGACGGTCCACGAGGGCTGGAGGCACACGCTGGGTGAGCGCGTCAGCGAAGGTCCGGTGCAGCGCGTAGGCGCGCTCCGCCACGGCCTCGGCCTGGTCGTCGAGCCCGCGCCGCCCGAGCGACTCGGACAGGGCCTCGAACCCGAGCAGCAGGCCAGCACGGTCGTCGTGCAGCGGAGGCCAGAAGCCGGACCGCTCGCCCGTGTCGAAGCTCTCGAGGGCCTCGGCCAGCTCGGCCAGGGCCTCGTCCTCGGCCCCGAACTCGAGCAGCCCGCGTGCGTGCACCATCCGGCGCAAGGCCCAGTCCGGGTAGTGGCTCTGCGACTGCTGGGCGGTCTGCTGCTCGACGGCGGCGACGAAGGCGCGCTCGAGCCGCACCGCCTCCCGGTAGTCGCCCCGGTGGCGGGCGATCGCGGCCGAGGCGTTGCGGTCCCACTGGCTCGTGGGAGGCTTGAGCAGCCCGTGGACGGCCTCCAGATCGGCGTACCGACCCAGCTCGAGCAGCAGTGACTCGGCGCCCTCGAACCGCCAGCGATCCTGGTTCACGAACAGCGCGCGCACGGCGGGAACGTTGAAGAGGGCCGGCAACGCCAGGTCGAGCACTTCCTGGGCGCGCTGGTGCAGGCCCTGCGCCGCGGCCACGGCGGCCAGGTTGACGCAGACGCGGAAGCCCTCCGGATCCTCGGGGATCCCGCGTGGGCAGCGCAGCTCGCGTGCCGCCGTGAAGCGCTCCGCCGCCAGCTCGAGCCGTCCCAACGCGCAGGCGACGTAGCCCGCCACGGCATGGCCGTCGGCCTGCGCGGCGCGGCTCTTCTTCGGCACGCGGGCCCGCAGCGCGATACCTCGCTCCGCCGAGGCGAGGGCCTCGACCTGCAGTCCGCAGACGTACTCGATGGTCGCCAGGAAGACCAGACCGTCGGCGGCCTCGGCGCTGTGGTCGCCGTGGACACGCTCGCGCAGTGTCGCCGCTTCGCGCGCCCGCCGCAGCACGTAGCTGCGCGGCAGCTGCCCCCACTCCGGCGTAGGGCGCTGGAGGGTGAGAACCTCGACGTGTCGCTCGAGGGCCACGATCGCCTCGGGAGACACCGGCCCGTGCTTCTTGAGGGCGGCCTCCAGCGCCGGAAGCTCGGCGCTGATCTCCTCGACGAACTTGCGCGCTGGGCCCGCGATGTGGTCCTGCTCCAGGTTGGCGCCCTGCGGCTGTCCGCGCCGCGCGGCCCGCGACAGGTCTCCGTCGTCCGCCGCCACCAGCGCCTGGAGGAAGGCCTGGGGGATGTGCTGGGCGTAGGACCCGCCCTCGGGAAGGGCGCGCGACACCGCGCCGGCGCGCTCGGCCGTCTCCCACAGCTGGTCCTTGCGCTCGGGCCGCCCCAGCATGACCAGGAACAGCCACTGCAGGGCCTCGCGGGCTGCCGCCGAGCGAGGGCCGTCGAGGCTCTCCACCGCCGCGAGATGCAGGCGCGCATGCGACTCGAGGTCCCAGACGGCCTGGGTGAGCCCCGCGAACGCGATGGCGAACCTGTGGCGCACGCCGCGCCATGGATCGAGGAAGAGGGTGTCGAGGCCGGCACGCCGGATCTGGGCCGCCTCGGGATCGGTGGCCTCCCCCAGCAGCCCCAGGGACTCCACGACGCCGTGCACGGCCGGGACCACGTTGCCGAAGGACTGCTGCACACGGGCGATCAGCACCAGCAGCGCCGCCCGCTCGCGAGGCTGACGAGCCTCCAGGCGATCAAGCGCACGTCGGAAGAGGCCGACCACGGTCCCCTCGTGCTGCCGCGGCACACGCACGGCCCGCGCGAGCCGGTCGCCCTCCGGCCCGGACACCCGAGCCAGGGTCGCGTCCGCCGCCGCGAGGTAGGCGCTGGCCAGGCGCGGGTGCTGTGGACCGAGCGCCGCCAGCTTGAGCTCGACGGCGCGCAGCGCCGCGCCCTCGGCCGCCGCCACGTTCTGCTCCCCCAGCCGCAGGCGCGATTCGGCCTCGAGCGCCTCGGCCTCGTCGACCTTGGCTCGTGCCGCGGCGGGTACGCCGGCAGGCCCGTCCCCTTCGTCGGCCGTGGCCGTACCGACGCAGAACGCGACCCACAGCGCGCCAAGCCGTCCCAGCCCTGCCCTGCCTTGCCATCCGATGCGCATGGAGCCTAGGGTACCGACCACGCGGTTCAGCCGCCGCCCCCGTGGGTCCACGGAGGGCGGAAGGCCGCGCTGGCGGCCGCGTTGGCACCGGGCAGCCGGGTCACGCTCGTGGGACGGTGGTCGGGCGAAG
This sequence comes from Planctomycetia bacterium, assembly GCA_031413835.1. Taxonomy (GTDB): domain Bacteria; phylum Planctomycetota; class PLA2; order PLA2; family JAEUHO01; genus CAXQZU01. The sequence continues at coordinate 11,800 of JANOFW010000262.1, read as the reverse complement.
GCAACAGCTCCCAGGAGGTCGTGCTGCGCTTCTGCCGGCCGCGTTGAGGCGCTTGCCGGTCACTCGTCGTGGATGTCCACTTCCGCGCGGAAGATGCGATTGCCGTCGCGGATCAGCGCGTGGAACGAGCGGGGGCCGTGGAAGCGGACGGGGGCGGTCGAGAGCAGCGCCTTGAAAGGCTGGGTCTCCACCCCGTTGCCGACCAGGACGAGCGCGTCGCCCTTCTGCGCCGCGTAAGCCACGTCGCCCTGGGGTCCGATGGCAGGGTTGAAGATCGGCATGGCCTCGTAGGGCGTGCCCTCGACGCCGTTCGTGACCATGCTCCACTTCCCGTTGCGCTGGCCCGCGAAAACCGTCTGCTTGCCGTCGGGACCGAAGGAGAAGGACGACCAGGCGAAGCTGCGGTTCGCTCCGACGTTCTCGTAGGCCCCCAGCTCGACGCCATCGAGCACGAAGAAGATCGGGGGAGGTCGCGGGCCGCTCGTGGCCCAGTAGACGACCCGCGTGCCGTCGGGGCTGAAGCGGATGCTGTACGTGCCCACGCGGCCGTACTCCTTGCCTTCCACGCCGCCCACGACGACGACCCAGACCTTGCCGCGCCGCGCCGCGTAGGCGAGGGAGCCCGGGCCGGGGCCGAAGAAGAGCTCGCCGATCTCGTCGTACTCCTTGCCGGTCTCCTGGCCGCTCGCCACCACGATCCACTTGCCCTTGCGCAGCGCCGGGTAGGCCCAGCGCTTCCCGTCAGGCGAGAGGACGGGGCCTCGCACGCCTTCGTACGTCGCCCCCTCCACGCCATCCACGACGACCACCTCGCCGCCCTCGGCCTTCACGGCGGAGTACCCCCAGTGCTTGGCATCGGGGCTCCACGCGAACGCCTTGGTGCGAACCTCGTGCAGGACCGAGCCGATCTGCCGGAAGCCCGCTCCGTCCACGCCGTCCACCACGACGAACATCCGGAACGCAGGGCCCTCGCCCGTCCCCGCCACGAAGGCGAGTCGCTTGGCGTCGTGGCTGAACCAGGGCTGTCCTTCCACCTGCTTGTAGGGCGTGCCGGCCACACCATCGACGATGAGCGCGTTCTGGGACCGGTTCGGAGCCTTCGGGTCGGGCACGTCGGCCACGTAGGCCGTGCGGCTCCCGTCGGGGCTGAAGGTGTGCGTCACGGAGCGCACGTTCCCATGGAGCGGCCCCTCCTTGCCGTCCACGACGAACGTCCACCTGTGGTCGTCCCGCGTCGCCTTGTAGGCGTAGCGCTTCCCGTCCGGGCTGAAGGCGATCGGTGCCACGACGGCGTAGCGCGTGCCGGGCTTGCCATCGACGACCGCCACCGCGCCACCATCCCGCTTCGCGATGTAGGCGAAGCGCATCCCGTCCGGGCTCACGACGAGCGACTCCGGATCGATCCCTGGGTCGATCTCATGCGCCTCGACCTCGCGCACCTCCAGCCGCGTCTTCCCTTCGCCCCCCCACGCGGCGACGGGCGCGACCGCCACGAGCAGCGCCCACCAATGGACTCCCTTGAGCTTGCACGTCATGGCACTCCCTCCTGCGATGTCGAGCCGGCGTCCGTGGAGTCGGTTCGAAAGTTGCCGTCCCTCCCTAGGGATGCCGCATCAGCAGCACGACGAGCGGGGCGTCGGCGCCGTTGATCACCACGCCGATGCCGACATGCGTCACCTGGAGCGCTCGGAGGACAGCCTCGTCCGTCTCCGGCCTCCTCCAAAAGGAGATGACGGCGTGGGCGTCGGTCAAGGCGCTGGAGATCAGCTCGCCGAAGGCCGTCCAGGAGAGGCCCGCGGCAGCGAGACGGTCCCCGGGGCCTTCGCCGAGCGTGTTGACATGGCCGACGAACCCCTTGGCAGCCATGTCCAAGGCGTGCGCGCGCGCCACAGCGGAGGTGGCCGCATCGAAGATCAACAGGCCGGCGCCCTCGAGCAACCGGAAGGTCTGCACCTCGCCAAGGACCTCAGCGGCGAACTGCTGCTCGGCGCTCGACGGGGGCTGCACGCCGGGCGGCCCGGCCCGCAGCATCGACGCAGGCTCAGCGGGGGGGCACTGGCCGAGGTCGCCCAGGTTCGTGCCGGATCCATTGTCGAAGTTCTCGTTGATGGTCGTGAGGCACGCGTTGATCTGCGACGGGGTCAGCTGCGTGCTGCAGCCGCCGAGGATGTCGTGTCCCAGGTCCACGACCTCCTGCACGGTCATCCCGAAGCAGGGGCTGGCGGGGTCCACGAATTCGAGGTCGGCCAGCAGTGTCACGTCGGATCCGAAGGCTGGGTCGAAGGCGTCGAAGCCGACGTTGAGCGTGGCCGCGACGAGCTGTCCGGCCAGCACGCCGGCGGCCGTGCTCAGCGGGTCGGTGACATCGGCCGTCAGGACGCCCGGCGGGCCGCCGGCGGGCAGGAAGGCCTCGATGGCCGCCGCGGTCGTGAAGGTGGCCTCGAACCCCGCCGCGCAGCCGATGGTGAGGCCGAGGGGGAACGCCCCGGCGAAGTTGGCGTCGCGGTAGCAGCCGGGGTTGTTCCCGTTGCACGGCGCACCCCAGCCGCCCTGCGTCTGCGTGCGCAAGTCGAAGTCGATCTCCGGATCCGTGCAGTCGTCGCCCCCGCCGCCCCCGCCGCCGCCGCCGCCGGGGCTCTCCGTGTCCGTGCTCAGGGGCAGGGTTCCGCCGCAGCCGCAGCCCGGCCCCACGAGCAGCAGCGCCAGCAGCAACCAGCGAAGTCTGCTGCCCAGCCCGCTTCCAGGTGTTCGCGTCATGTGAGTTCGGCTCCTGCGCCAGCGCTTCCGAGAGCCCCCGGGTCGCACGGCCCCCATCCTGCCATGGCATCGCCCGCCGGCACAGCACCCAGGGGCCGGAGCAGCGGTGTCATTCGACTGCCAAGCCCCGGGCGGGTCGCCTGCTCAGAGATCGAAGCCGATGCCGAGGAAGGCGCGGACCGCGAACACCGTCCCCTCGTCGAGCCGGGCGGGAATCGTGCCGCTGCCCACTTGGGTGAAATCCAACACGCGCTCCCCGCGGGCGAAGTCGACCAGCACCATGCCCTCCACCCCCGTGCTCAGGTAGACGCTGCGCCCCAGATAGCAGCGCACCTGGAGCGTGGCCTCCGCACCCCAGGCGAACCCGTCCGCGCTCGCAGAGGCTCCCGGCACGCCGCCGAACGTGCTGCGATCGATGCGCGCCGTCTCGTGCAGCCAGCCGCCGAACACGCCGATCTGGCCGGAGAGGTCGAACGAACCGCGACGGACCCCCGCGTGCGCCGAGGCCTGGACGGCGAAGAGGTCGTTCTCCACATCGCCCTCGATGAGGGCGAGGCTGTTGTTGGCGACGAAGGAGAAGCCTGCCTGTTCGTCGAGGCTCACGTACTTCAAGCCCAGTCCCCAGCCCAGGCGCGCGCAGCCCCGGCAGCGCGCATCCCGCCACACGCCGAGGTCGAGGTCCCACAGCGTGCTGTCCGTGGCCGTGGAGATGTCCTGCAACGGGGAGACGACCAGCGGCGCGTCGGGCGTGGCGCGCACCGCGAGCGTGCCCAGCTGGCTGCCCGACTCGCGCAAGCACCCCCAGTAGGTGCCGGCCGGCGTGAGCCAGGCGCAGCACCAGGGCAGCGGGATGTTCAGCGCCGCACGGAAGCCGAGCTCCGGCTCGCGCTCGAGCGCGTCCCAGGTGGCCTGATCGGCGCGACCGCTGTCTTCGCTGACCGGGCCCTCGAGCGGGCTGACCCAGGAGACATGCCCCTCGAACTCCACGCCGATGCGTCTGCAAGGCGGGCAGGCGCAGGGTTCCCAACAGGCGCAGACGCCGCTGGCCGGGGCGCAGGGGGGCCGGGGGGGCAGATCCGCGCGGGCTGGGGGCGTAGGCGTAGGCGTGGGCAACGGCGGCGACGCGACCGGCACGTCAGCCGGGGCCACGACGGGAGCGTCAGCCGCGGGGAGCGCGTCGCTCGGCCGCCCTGGGCCGTCGGCGAAGGCCGCCGACGATGCGCAGATCCCGAGCACCCCCGCCAAGACCCAAAGCGCCCGAACCATACGTCACCTCCACGGTCGGCCCGAGTCTAGGGTGGGGAGCGCAAGTCCGGCCAGCATTCATCGGCGAAACGACGGCCATGGGTTGGACGGACAGCCGCCGACGGTTCGTCATCGTAGCCCCCTGCCCCGTCCCCCGCTGCCCCCGGCCCGGTACCGCCCTTCTCGGCGCGCTGGATGCGGTGCGGAGGGCCGCCGCGGAGGACGACGTGTAGTCTTCCTACATCAGGACGACGCGGTGGCCCGAGCGCCCGCAGTCCAGCGTGCCGCTACGGTGTCTCGCGGTCGCGCTCGGAGTAGTAGCGCGCCTCGACGGCATCGGGCGCGGCCGGGACGGTCGGCTGCTCGCGGCGCTGCACCCTGCGGTCCGCCTTGTCCTTCTGCTTCATCTTCTTGCTCTGCGCCCGTGCACGCTTCTCGTGGGTTTCGGACATCGGGGAGCTCCCGGCGGGGTGGATCTACGTCTGGAATCATGCGCCAAACTGCGCAATCAGCCCCGTTTTGGCCGCTGTGCCGGAGGCCGCCCTCCACTTGACCGGCGCCCCACCGGCCGGGGAGAATCGGCCCCTCTGGCGCCGGTCTGGAGGTGGGCCGTGATGCGTTCCCTCGTCGCGATGTTGGTCCTGCTCTCCCTCAGGGCGGTTGAGGCGCGGAGCGCGCGGGCCGACGAGGCGCCGCTCGCGCCGGAGGCGGCCGCCGCCCAGGTCCAGGCCGCGCACGCAGCGGGGGACGCGGCCAAGGTCGCGGAGTGGGCGTCGAGGGACGCGCCCGACCCCTGGCTCGTGGCGGATGCCCTGTTGGCCTCGGGCGCGCGCGAGGCGGCCGAGGCGTTCGCGAAGGCGGCACCGCGCAAGGACGTGGAGCGGCTGCCCGAGCTCGTGGCGCGCTGGAAGGCGACGGAGGGCGACGCAGCGGCGCGTCGGGCCCTCCTGGCTGGCAACGCGGCGCTTGAGGCCCAGAAGCACGGCGAGGCGCTGGCCGCCTTCGAAGCGGCGCAGGGCGACGTGACTCCCTTGATCGCGCTGCGCCTCCTGCACGGGAGGGCCCTCGCCCTGCTGCAGCTCAAGCGCTCCGCCGAGGCCGCGCAGCGCTTCGCCGAGGTGGTGACCCAGGCCGAGCAGATGGGGTGGCTCGCGCGTCTGGCCGTGGCCCTCGACCGCTTGGCGTGGGCGGAGCTGGACGCCGAGCGCCCGCAGGAGGCGGTGGCGGCCGCCCTACGGCGCATCGAGCTGGAGACCCTGCGCGGCAACCGCACCCGGCTGGCGGATGCGCACCGGCTCCTCGGGCACCTGGAGTGGAGGCGCGGTGGGACCGAGGCCGCGATCGCCGCGCTCGAGCAGGCCATCCGGCTCTACGACGAGCTGGCCGACGCCGCGGGCTCCGGGAGCGCGCAAAACGACCTCGCCGAGGTGCGCCTGACGAAGCGCGACTTCCCAGGCACGGAGCGTGAGCTCCTCGCCGCGCTGGGCAAGGTCGAGCCGCTGGGGCTGTGGACCGAGGTGGCCCGCAGCCACGCCCTGATGGGACGGATGCACACGAGGCAGCAGAAGGGCAGCGCCTGGGCGAGCCTGGCGATCACCTCCTACGAGAGCGCCCTCGAGGCCGCCCTCAAGACGGGCGAGGGGCCGCGCATCGCCGGACTGACCTACGAGCTGGGCAGGTGCTACGGCGCACGCGACGGGCAAGGAGACCAGGAGCAGGCGCTCGCCCACCACCTGCGTGCCGTGCAGCTCTTCGAAGGTCTCGGGGAGCGGCAGGGCGCCGCGGCGGCGCTGCGCAACGCGGCCGACAGCAACCTGCTCCTGGGCCACGACGACGTGGCCCAGGAGCAAGCGGAGCGCGTCGTCGTGCTCGCCCGCGACCTCAAGGATGCCGCGCTGGAGGGCCGGGGCCATCAGCTGCTGGGCGAGCTGGCGGAGCGGCAGAAGAAGCCCGAGCAGGCCCTCGCCGCCTACACGACGGCCGTGGCACGCCTGGAGGCCGCCGGCGACCGGCTCGAGGCCGCGCGCTGCACGGCGGGAGCCGCCGAGGCCCTGCGGCAGCTGCGCGACCTCGTGAAGGCCCGCGAGCACGCGGACCGCGCGGCCCAGGAGGCCGAGAAACTCCGCGACCGAGGCCTCGCGTCCTACGCGGGGCTCGTGGGAGCGCGCATCCGCCGCGACCAGGGCCAACGCGAGGAGGCGCTCCTGATCGCGCGCGACGCTCTCGCGCTCTACAAGGCGCTTAAGAACGCCTCGGGCGTCGCCGAGACCGAGGCACTGATCAAGGAGCTCGAGGCCTCGGCAGCGCGCTGAGGGACCCCACCTCTCGACGCCGGACGGCTACTTCGGCAGCGCGTGCGCGCCGACGCGGGCTGCGGGGCTGCCGGGCTTCACGTTCAGGTCGCCGGCCTGCGGATCCACGAGCCGCGGATCCTCGCCGTAGACGCCGTCTTTCTCGGGCGTAGGGAGCCGCACGCTCGCCCGGGTACGCGCCGGGGCGTCGGCGGCGTACCACAGGTTGCGCGCGAAGCGGAACGACGAGGGCTCGGTGCCGCGGCCCGTGTTCACGCCGCCCTCGCTCCAGGCGTCGGTGCGGAAGACGATCAGGTTGTCGCTCACCTCGACGTTGCGGCAGGGCACGAAGCGTTCCACCTGCGTCTCCTGCAGGATGCGCAGGGCCCAACGCCCGGGCAGGTAGACGGTGTTGAAGCGGAACACGGCGCCGTCCACGCCTACGAAGGCCACGGGCGCCTGGCTGCCCACGAAGGTGTTGCCCTCGATCGTCAAGGCACGGGCCTCGTACCTCGGCCCCTTCCACTCGTCGAGCGGCGGCCGGAAGTAGGCCGCTCCGGTGCTGCCGCCCGCGTTCACCGCGCGACCGCCGGCGTGCTCGAAGCGGTTGCGGCGCACGTGCACCTCGACCGTGCCGCCCTTGAGCTGCACGCCCGAGGCGCCCGAGGCGTCGGGGCCATGGCGCAGGGTGCAGCCCTCGATCGTGCCGCGCCGGCAGCCCACCAGGTCCAGCGCCGAGCCGCCGCGCCCCCAGCGCTCGAGGGTGCAAGCCTCCACGCGCAGGTCGTTGACGCCGGAGAGCTTGATGGCGTCGCAGTTGCCCTCCGGGCCGACATCCTCAACGCTGAGCCGGAGCAGGCTCACGTGGTGCGCGGGCGTGGCGGGCGTGCCGCCGTCGTCGATGTTGACGCCGTTGCCGCGCTGGCCCCGGAACGCGAGGTCCAGCACCTCCACGTGCACCGGGTCGGTGAGCTGCAGCCCCGAGCCGCCGCCCTCGAACACCGCCGGACGCTCGCGATCGGCGGATTCCAGCACCACGGGCCGCCCCAGCGCCCCCGTGAGCCCGACGAGGTGCACGCCGCCCGGGTAGGTTCCCGGCGCGATCCGGATGCGGGTGCCCGGCTTCGCTTCGCCGGCGGCTCGCTGCAGCTCGGCCACGCTCGCCACGATCACGATGCGCTCCGGCGCGGCGCCTCCGGGGTCCGCTCCGCCCAGGATCGCGACCAGCGTCGCGGCCAAGCAGCGCACCGCGACATGCCGGCAGGCGAGGCGGCCTCTGCCCACCTAGCCGGCCCCGCCCGTGCCCGGCTCGAGCAGGCCGCCGCCGCCGTCGCGCAGCCTGCCCTGCTCGACGAGCAGGTCCCAGATGTCTTGCGCGTACTGCTCTGGGGGCCGCGTGCCCGTGATCCCGGAGGTGGCGCCACGGCTGAACGGGCTGCGACTCGACGAGAACTCGTCGTCGGCGCGCGTCAGCTTGAGGCGCCGCTTGTAGGCGTTGAGCGCGCGCTTGAGCACCGCCTGATCCCACGCCGCGAGCGGCAAGGTGCGGGCGTCCCAGGCCGCGAGCAGCGCGTCCAGGGCCCGCGGGTCGCGCTCGAGCACGGGCAGCGCCACCTCGGCTTCCTCGTCAGCGCCCGCCGCCGAGACGGCGGACCCGGCCTCCTGCCACGCGGCCGCGGCCTCTTCCGCGGTGGACGCCGCGGCGATACGCCGGCGCGCCGCGCGCAGCCGGGTTCTCAGCAGCCAGTTCTCTGCGTCCGACACGCCCCGAGGATACCGCTAGTGCCTCGTCCCAGACGTCATGCGGCACGGAGCGAAGGGCATCCCTCGCGCCCCGGCACGCTGGCCGGGGAGCGGAAGGGCCATGAGGAGGACGACGTGGCCTCTGCGGCCATGAGGACGACTCGAGTTGCCTGGGCGCCTCGCAAGCGAGGCGCCACCCCTGAGCGCCCCCGGACCAGCGCGCCGTACGTGCCACGTAGCGGGACTTCCGAAACGCGGCGCTAGGGCTTGCGCAGGCCCCGCTGGATCGCGGCGTCGAGCGCCTGGAGGAACTGGGAGCGGTCGCGGTCGGCGAAGGGCGCCGGGCCGCCCGTGCGGCCGCCAGCCTCGCGCAGGCTCGTCAGCAGGTCACGCATGGCGAGGGCGCCTCCGACGTCGTTCTCCGTGAAGCGCTTGCCCGTGGGGTGGAGCACGCCGGCCTGGCGGGCGACGCAACGCGCGGCCAGCGGGACGTCAGCGGTCACGACGACGTCGTCGGACCCTGCGTGCTCGACGATCCAGTCGTCGGCGGCGTTGGGCCCTTGATCCACGACCACCATCTGGACGCGCGGGGCGTCCGGGGTCTGCATCCAGCCGTTGGCGACGACGAACACCGCAAGGCCGTAGCGCTTGGCGACGCGGAAGACCTCCTCGCGCACCGGACAGCCGTCAGCGTCGACGTAGATCTGCACCCCCCAAGTCTGACAGCGCCGGCCACCTCCGACGAGACGCGCCTGCGGTGTGCGCGTGCGCCGCGGCGCTAGAGTCGGGGCATGGACGGCGCACCGGCAGGCCCTGAAGACGCTCCGCCGCCTGCCTCCGGCGAGCCGCACAAGCGTCGGCCGCGCTACCGCGGCACGCACCCGCGGCGCTTCGCGGAGCGCTACAAGGAACAGGACCCCGCGACCTACCCCGAGATGGAGGCGCACGTGCGGGCACAGGGCCGTACGCCCGCGGGCTCGCACGTGCCGATCCTGGTCGCGGAGGTGCTCGAGGCCCTCGCGCCCGAGCCCGGCGACGTGGCGGCGGACCTGACCCTGGGCTACGGCGGCCATGCACGCGCCCTGCTGGCGCGGCTGGGCCCGACGGGACGGCTGCTGGCCCTCGACCACGACGAGCCGACGCTGCACGCGACGCGCGCGCGCCTGGAGGCCGAGGGACTCGCCACGCCGACCTCCTTCCACGCCGTCCACCACGCCGCGCTCGCCGAAGTGCTCGCCCGTGAGGGCCTGGACGGCTGCGACGTCGTGCTCGCCGACCTGGGGCTCTCCTCGATGCAGATCGACGATCCGGCGCGCGGGTTCTCCTACCGCCACGACGGCCCCCTCGACATGCGCATGGACCGCCGGCGCGCACGCGATGCGGCGACCTGGCTGGCCTCGATCTCGGAGACGGACCTCGCCGCGGCGCTCAAGGAGAATGCCGACGAGCCCGACGCGGCGCTCCTCGCGCGAGCGATCGTGGCCGCGCGCGCCCTCGCCCCCCTCACGACGACCTCGCGGCTTGCCGATGTCGTGCTCGCGGTCAAGGGCTGGGACCTCCCCCGCTGGAAGGCCCATGTGCGCGCCAACCCGCGCGACACGCACCCGGCGGCGCGCACCTTCCAGGCGCTCAGGATCCTGGTCAACGACGAGATGGCCGGGCTCGAGCGGCTGCTGCGCGGGCTGCCCTGGTGCCTCCGGCCCGGGGGGCGCGTCGCCGTGCTCACCTTCCACAGCGGCGAGGAGCGGCGCGTCGAGCGCGCCTTCCGCGAGGGCCTCGACGCGGGCTTCTACGAGGCCGTGGCCGACGAGCCCGTGCGCGCGACGGCCGCCGAGGTGGGCCAGAACCCGCGGGCCGCCTCCGCGAGGCTGCGCTGGGCCCGCCGGGCACGCTCCTGAGGCGCCGAGCTAGCTCGCCGGCCGAAGCGCGGAAGCTGCGGCCTCGACGCTGGCGTCGTAGCCGGAGGCCTCGGCGCGAGCACGCAGAGCGCGCTCGTTGCGCCAGCCAGCCAGCGTGGCGCGCAGCACGAGATCGGCGAAGACCGCCGTGGCCAGGAGCAGCTTCGCCAGGATGTCGATGAGCAGTTGCCAGGAGGAGAGGTCGTAGGCGTAGACGAACGACTTCGAGTCGTCGAGGGCCTCGCCCACGGCGAGAAGGCTCACGCCGTCGGAGCTCTCGCTCAGCTCGTCGATCTTCGTGCTCACGGCCGCCTCGGGATCCGTGCCCAGCACGGTCAGCCCGGCCAGCTTCGACGTCAGCGCGAACGCCAGGATGCTTGTGATGCCCGTGAGCGCGAGCAGCCCGACGACGCGCTTCACCCCGGCGATCCTCCGGGTGTCCTCCTCCGAGAGCTGCGACTGCACGAACACCCGCCCGCGAAGCGCGTACCAGATCGGGCTGCCCGCCCAGAGCGTGACCCCGAGCACGAGCAGCGGGCTCTGGAAGACGTGGTTGGCCACCGCCAGGATGACGAGCCACGACAGCAGGAAGACCGGGGCGGCGCACACCAGCAGCCAGCCGGGGAGCTGGGCCGCCGGCAGCAGGGACTTGATCCGCAAGCAGCCGTTCACCGCGCCGGGGATGACCGACAGCACCGCCGGCAACAGCAGCAGGAACGTGCCGCCGGAGAGCGCCAGCCCCAGCGCGATGTCGAGCAGGGTCTCGAACTTGTCCAGGTCGACCGCCCCGGCCGCGGTCGAGATCGCGTGGACGTCGTACAGCAGGGCCTCGGGCAGCAGGGCCGACACGATCGGGAAGAGGAAAGCCGCGATCCAGGCGGTGCGCAGCAGGGTCGCGGCGGCGCCGGGCTGCGTCCACGAGCGACTCCCCTGGATGCAGGCCAGGGTGAGCCCCGCCATCGCCAGCAGCCAGGCCCCCTCGAGGGCCACGCCCACGTAGGAGAGCTCGTCCATCCCGCCCTCGACGGCGTCCCATAGCGCAAGCACGAAGACCACCAGGGTCGGGACCAGCGCGACCTTGAGCAGGCTGCGACGCCAGACGGCATAGCGCCTCACGACCGGGTCGGTCAGCCCCGCGGCGTCCAGCGTGGCGGACTCGCTCGCCGAGGGCGTGATCCAGCCCAGGTTCCACGTGAAGGCCCGCTTGAGGTGGCCGAGGAGCGAGGTCATGGCCGGCGGTGCAGAGGGCGGCATGCGGGGCACCACGGTGAGGAGGGGGCTGGGGGGAGGGGTCGGGCCGCGCATCCTAGCGCGACGGGCCAGCGGCCGCGCCCCGCCCCGGCGCTCGGAGCAGGACCCCGCCCCCCGGGGCTCAGGCCTTCTTGGCGTAGTTGCTGGCCCCATACCAATCCACGACGACCACGGGCTCCTTGCCCACGACCCAGGCGTCGTGCCCGCTGGGGAGCGAGGTGACGTCGCCGGGCTCGGCGATGAACTCCGTGCCGTCGTCCATCTTGATGCCGAGCCGGCCGCTGACGTGGTACTGGAAGTGCGGCGCCGTGCAGCTGGCGGTCTTCGCCACGGGCTTGAGGTCCTTGGACCAGCGCCAGCCCGGCTGGAAGACCAGCCTGCCGATCTCGGCGCCACCGATCTTCAGGATCTCGGCGTGGCCCTTGGGGAAGACCCTGTTCTCGTCGGGGCGCGTGAAGGACTTGTGCTCGGTGGTGTGACGCATGCGGGAGCTCCAGGGGGCGGCGGGGGCGGTTCCCACGCCGGACGGCACAGTCTACCAACTAGTAGATAATCTGCCAGGGGGTAGACTGGCCCTCGCGCCCCATGGCCCGCCCCCCGCCCCCCCACCGCCCC
>JANOFW010000261.1:0-3118 GCA_031413835.1 Planctomycetia bacterium | reverse complement strand
GTCCGTCAGGCTGCGAGCCTCCCTCAGGGGAGCGCTCGCAGCCGTCGTTTTGTCGGCTGCTCTCGTCGTCCCCGTCGTCGTCGCTGTCGTCGTCGTCGGCGGCGCAGTCCGGCAGGCTGCCGAGCGCCGGCACCTCGCCCTCCAGGATCACGAGGCCCGTGCCGGCGTCACGCACCTCGACCTTGACGTCGGCCAGGTCCGCGACATCGGCGACGTTGAAGGGCAGGCGCTGGCCGTCGCTGGTGCGCAGCTCGAGCTCGGCCTCGCCCAGGCCGTCGGCGTTCACGCGGGCGAGCAGCTCCTCGGCGCCGGTGACCGGGTCGATCACGACCATGTCCACCAGGCGGCCCGCTGCGAGATGCTCGGCCTCGATGTCGAAGCCCTGCTCGCCGCCATCGTCCTTGCGCACGCGCACGTGACCCTCGAGGCCGGCCTCGAGCGCCCTGAGACGAGAGCGGGTGTCGCTGTGGCTGCCGTCGCCTTCGCAGTGGTCCTCATCGACGCGATCGACGTGGTCGTCGTGGACGGAGATGTGGATCTCGACCTCGCCGCCGTCCTCGACCTCGACCTCGACCTCGATCTCGATGCCGTGCTCGGTGTGCACGTGCAGGACTTCGATCCCGCTGGGGATCGTGCCCAGATCGAAGGCGCCGTCGGTTCCGCTCACGTCGCTCACGCCGGTCGAGGCCGAGCGCAGGGTCACGCCGGCCACGTCGACGGACTGGCCGTTCACCGAGACGACGTTGCCCTTGAGCAGGGCTCCGCCGCCGCCGCCGCCGTCGGCGCCGCCGCCACCGCCGCAGGCGGCGAGCAGGAGAGAGAGACCCAGGGGGGTCAGGGTGGGGATGCGCATGGGAGGAGACTCCGTGAGGGTGCGGGGGGAAAACGGGCCCCGCGTTGCAGAGGGAGAGGCGCTCCCGTCGGCGCTGGATACACCTGCCACCGCAGGCGGCAGTAGCCTCGCCCTGTGGTCCCCCCCCTGAGCCCCTCCCGTAGCGACCCCGAGCTCGTGGCGGCCTGTCTGGCGGGGGAAGCCGCTGCCTGGTCGGCCCTGCTCAGCCGCTACTTCGACCTCGTCTACGGCCTGGCACGCCGCAGCGGCTTGGACGACGCGCTGAGCCGGGACGTGGTCCAGGAGGTGAGCCTGGCCCTGTGGAAGGCCCTCCCCCGGCTCAGGCAGCGAGAGCGCCTGCTGCCCTGGGTCCTGACCAGCACGCGGCGGGAGGCCTGGCGCCAGGTGCGTCGGCGGCGGGCCGCCTCCAAGCGTGAGCGCGCGCACGCACGCCCCGAGGCCGCCCCCGAGGCAGAGGACGGCGGGGATCTGGAAGCCCAGCAGGCCGTGCGCGAGGCGCTGGCCGAGCTCGACGAGCGCTGCCGCCGGCTGCTGCGCGCGCTCTACTTCGAGCCCGAGGGCGAGCAGGGCTACGACGCCGTGGCCGCCTCGCTGGGCATCCCGCGCGGCTCGATCGGGCCCACGCGGGGCCGCTGCCTCGAGAAGCTCGCGGCGGGCCTGAAGGCTCGCGGTCTTGCGCCGGTCTCAGAGGTATCCAGGGGGCCGGGGGGCGCCTCTTCTTCCCTGAGACGGCGATGAACCCTGCACCTCACGACCCGCTGTTCCGCTCCTTCGAGGCCGCCGCCGGTCGCGACGGCGGCGCCGACCTGCCGCCCGCCGCGCTGGCCTTCGCACGGCGCATCGTCGCGGCCGGCCGGGCGCTGCTGGCGGCCGAGCCCTGCCCGTCGGCCGCGCTGCGCCGGGCCGAGGCGCTCTTCGTCGCACCGCGGAGCGCGGTGGCGCGGCTCCTGGCGCTGGTCTTCGACTCCTGGAGCGCGCTCGCCCCCGCCACGCGTGGGCGCGGCCCGCGTCTGCTGCGTTTCGGTGGCGGCGACCTGTCGCTCGATGTCGAGCTCGAGCCGCGCGCGGACGGACGCCTGCGCCTGCGCGTGGCTCTCGCGCAGGACGCCGGTCTCTCCGTGGCCCTCGAGCTTGGCGGGCGCGTGCGCCCCCTGAGGCTGGACGCGAGCGGCGCGGGCGAGGCGCTGTTGCCGGCCCGGACGCGCGGCGTCCGGCTCGTGCTGCGCCGCGGCCGTCGGCGGGTGGCGCGCACGCCGCCGTTGCCGAGGGACTGACGTGGCTCCGAGCGCGGCCGCCACCTTCGCGCGCGACTTCCGTCGCCTGGCACGCCGCGCCGGCGGGCGCGTGGTCCTGCCCGTCGCCGCCGCCCGCTCCCTCGTCCTGCGCGAGGTGCCCTGGGAGGCGTGGCGCGACGCCTTCAACGCGCTGCACCACGCCGATCCCCAGGCCGAGGCGCGGGTGGCGCACGCGCTCGAGCGCGCGGCACGCGCCGCACGCCAGCCGCTGCTGGCGGCCCGCTTCAGCCTGCTGGAGGGGCGCGGTCTGCTGCGTTTCGGCTTGCCGGGCGAGGCGGCCGACGTGCTGGCCCGGGCCGGCGCCGCGCTGCGCGCCGTGGGCGAGCACGAGCGCGCCGCGCAGGCGCTGGTGACCGCCGTGGATGCGTTGGCCCACGCCGGACGCCTGCGCGAGGCGTTGCGGCTGGCTGCCCGCGCTCGCGCCCGCGTCGCTGGCCCGAAGCTTGTCGCTTGGCGCGACTTCCTGGCGATCAACCGCGCCAACGCGCTGCGGCTGATCGGCGACGTGGCGACCGCGCGGCGCGAGTACGAGCGCGCCGGGGCTCGCTTGGCCGCTCGCGGCGACGTGGCCACGGCCACCATCGCCCGCCTCAATGCCGGCGTCGCGCGCCTGGAGGGGGGCGAGCCCGAGGCGGCGCACGCCGTCTTCGCGGCCTGCGTCCTCGCCTTCGAGGCGCAACAGCGGCCCGACATGGCGCGCGAGGCACGCTACAACGCAGCCTGTGCGGATCTGAGGCGGGGCCGGTTGGGCACGGCCGTGCGCGCCTTGGAGGCGCTGGCGGCGGAGCACGACGCGCAGGGCCCGTCGCGGCGCGGGGCGCTGTGCCGCATGGACCTGGCGGAAGCGCTCCTGGGCGCGGGAGATGCCGGCTCGGCCGAGCGCGAGGCGCAGCGGGCCGTGGCGGGCTTCCGCGCGGCGCGCGCCCCGGCCGAGGAGGTGGAGGCGCTGCTGCTCGCGGCGGCCGCGGCC
>JANOFW010000260.1:0-4170 GCA_031413835.1 Planctomycetia bacterium | reverse complement strand
CCGGCGCTCGGGGGCCTTGGCGACGGCCTCTGCGTAGCGCTCGCGCTGCCAGCGCTCGAGCTTGGACGGGGTGGGGGCGTCAGCCATCAAGGCCTCCCGGCGCGGGTGCGCCGCGCGCATTCAAGCCGCACGGGGCCTCGCTTGCGAGGCTCAACCGACCCGGGTGACGTGTCCGTCGGAGATCTCGAGGCGCACGTCGCAGCCGGAGAGGGTGCTCAGGCGGTGGGCGATCATCAGGGTGGTGCGGCCCTTCATGAGGCGCTCGAGGGCCTCGAGCACGCCGGACTCGGTGACCGTGTCGAGCGCGCTGGTGGGCTCGTCGAGGATCAGGATCGGGGCGTCTTTCAGGAAGGCGCGGGCCAGGGCGATGCGCTGGCGCTCGCCGCCGGAGAGCATCACGCCGCGCTCGCCGACCTCGGTGTCGTAGCCCTTCGCCTGGCGCAGGATGAACTCGTGGGCGTTGGCCGCCCGCGCGGCGGCCTCGATCTGCGCCGGCGAAGCCTCCGGACGGCCGTAGGCGATGTTCTCCGCGATGGTGGTGGAGAACAGCACGCTGTCCTGCAGCACGAAGGCGAACTGGTCGCGCAGGTCCTTGAGGCGGTAGTCGCGTAGGTCGCGGCCGTCGAGCAGCACCCGGCCCGCGGTCGGCTCGAAGAAGCGGAACAGGAGGCCGAGGAGGGTGCTCTTGCCCGAGCCCGTCGGGCCGGCGATGCCCACCCGCTGGCCCGCGGCGATGCGCAGGGTGACGTCCTCCAGCACGGGGCGCGCGGGGTCGTAGCCGAAGGTGACGCCATCGAGGGCCAGCTCGCCGCGGGCGCGCACGAGCGCCACGGCCTCGGGTCGATCGGGGGCCTCGGGCGCGCGGTCGAGCAGCTCGAAGCAGCGTTCGGCGGAGGCGAAGGCGCGCTGCAGGTCGGCGGCCTTGGTGCCGATCTCGCGCAGGGGTCCGAAGAGCAACGCGAGATAGCCCAGCACGAGCACCAGCTGCCCCAGGGTGATCGCCCCCGCCAGCACGCGCCCTGCACCCACCACCAGCAGGGCCGCGCCCACCAGCCCCACGACGAGGCCCACGAGCAGGTCGAAGCCGCCGTGCGTGCCCACCGCCTTGAGCACGGCCTCCTGGCTGGCGCGCGCGCGTTCCAGGTAGCGCTGGCGCTCGCGCTCCTCCTGCCCGAACGCCTTGACCACGCGCACGGCCGCGAGCGACTCCTGGACCACGGCCATGGCCTGGCCCATGTGCTCGTGCGCTGCCTTCCAGCCGCTGCGCAGGCGCCGGCGGTAGAGACGCGTGAGCAGCAGCAGCGCGGGCGCGCCGAGCAGGCCCACCAGCGTGAGCGGGCCGTCGATCTGCGCCGTGGCCGCCACCAGCACGACCACGGTGAGCAGCATCGTGGAGATGCGCACGAGACCCTGGACCACGACGGCCTCGATGCAGGTGGCGTCGCTCTGCACGTGGTGGACCGAGCGTGCCGTGCCGCCGGCGTCGTGGAAGGCCAGCGAGAGCCGCTGCAGGTGGCCGAAGAGCCGCGCGCGCAGCCCCAGGACGAGGCGCTCGCCCACCCAGGTGCGCGCGTACCAGGCCGCGATCTGCTGCACTTGGAGCAGCAGCGTGGCCAGCACCGTGAGCCCGGCCATGACATAGAGCAGCGTCTCGGGCGCTTCCCAGGCCTGGGGCAGCAGGCCGGCGAGCCACGCGGGCAACGGCCGGTCTCCGAGCACGTGGTCCACGGTCACCTGGAAGGGCAGCGGCGCGAGCAGGGCCAGCGGCGCCGCCAGGGCCGAGAGCAGGGCCAGGCCCAGCAGTCGGGGCCACATCGGTCGCGCTTCGCGCAGCAGCCGACGGATCAGCGCCCAATCGCCGTGGCGTCGTTCGGGGGTCTGCGGCGCCGGGTCCATGGGCTCGTCAGCTGCGGCGGTTGGGCGCGCGGGCCAGCGTCGCCAGGGATTCGAGGGTCAGGGTGAACTCCGCGGGCAGCGGGGCCTCGAAGGCCAGCGCGGCCTTGGTGACGGGATGCTCGAAGGCCAGCCGGTGGGCGTGCAGCAGCATGCGCGGCACGAGCTCCTGCGCGTCCCAGTGACGGGGCCCGTAGGTCTTGTCGCCCGTGACCGGGTGCTGGATCGCCATCAGGTGCACGCGGATCTGGTGCGTGCGACCCGTGAGGGGGAAGCAGCGCAGCAGGGCGTTCTGCGGCAGGCGTCGCTCCACCTTCCAGCGCGTCAGCGCCGCGCGACCGCCCTCGACGTCCACGCGCATTTTCGTGCGCTGGGCCTCGCAGCGTCCGATGGGCAGCTCGATCGTGTCCTCGTCCTGGCGCGGCACGCCATGCACGACGGCGAGGTACTCCTTCTGCACGGCGCGGGCCGCGAAGGCGGCCGAGAGCGCGCGCTGCACGCCGTCGGTCTTGGCCACCACGAGCACGCCCGAGGTGTCCTTGTCGAGCCGGTGCACGATCCCCGGCCGGTCGCTGCCCGAGGCCTCGGGCAGGTTGCGGAAGCGGAAGACGAGCGCGTTGGCCAAGGTGTCGTCGAAGCGCCCGCCCCCCGGGTGCACGGTCAGGCCCGAGGGCTTGTCGAGCACCACGAGGTGCTCGTCCTCGAAGAGCACCGAGAGCGGGATGTCGGTCGCCACCAGGTGCGAGGGCCTGGCCGGGGGCACGTCCACCACCACGCTCTCGCCGCCCACCAGCTTGGTCTTGCCCGGGAGCGCCTCGCCGTCCACGCGCACCCGGCCCTCCTCGAGCCAGCGCTGGACCACGTTGCGGCTCTCGCTCGGGAAGCGCTCGGCCAGGGCCTTGTCGAGCCGCTTGCCCGCGGCCTCGGGGCCCAAGACCAGGTTGGTGAGCGTGCCGGGGGTCGGGGGGGTGTCGATGGGCGGCTCCGTGGCGCGGTTGGCGCACGCTTCGCTTCGCACCCTAGCACCCGCCCCGCGGCTGGCCTGCGTGGTGCGTCGGCACGGGGGGTGCAAGTAGCCGTCCGGAAGGTATTCCTAGCCCGTCCGTTCGTGCCCCGGAGGATCCCGCGTGAACGACCCGGCCGCCCACGACCCGAGCACCTCCTGGCGCCGCTTCCTGTGGGTCGGGCTCGTGCTGCTGGCGCTCGCGGGGCTGGGGATCCTGCTCTTCTGGGACACGTTCAGGGGCCTGCACGCCATCAACGGGCTCGCGAGCCGCGACCCGGCCACCCAGCGCGAGATGCGTAACGCGCTGCGCACCAGCACCGACCCCAAGACCGACGACCGGCTGCTCGACGCCCTGGCCGACGGCGACCGCAGCTTCGACGTGCGCAAGACCTGCGCGGACCTGCTGCTTGAGCGCAACCGGTTGACGGCCGTCGAGGGCCTGGCGCGCAAGGGCGATCTGATGACCCGCGCCGTGATCCTCACGCGCCTGTCGTGCGAGAGCTTCTTCAAGAACGAGGTGCTGCCCGACCCGGCCTTCCAGGTGGAGGCCACCGTGCTGGCCTGGCTGGCCGACCCCAAGCTGGAGCACCGCAGCGACGCCATCCGGCTGGCGCTCGCGCTCGAGCTGCCCGGCGCCATGGAGCACATCCGCCCGCTGCTGAGTCGCGCCGCCGCCGAGGGGGCCGGTCGCGAGGACGCCAACCTGGTCCTGATCGGCGCCGCCGAGGCGGTGGCGCGCTTCAAGGACTGCGGCAGCGCCGAGCAGGTGGCACTGCTGGCCGACAAGGACCCCGACATCCACGTGCGGCTGCGCACGCTCGAGGTGCTCGAGCGCCTGACGGTGGGCGTGCTGGGCTCGGAGCCGCTCTGCCCCGGCGCCGTCTCCGACGAGCGCATGGCGGCGATCGTGGCGCGCACGCTCGACGCCGAGGGCGACGCGGACTTCACGCGCAACATGCGCATCAAGGGCCTGGGCATGCTCGAGCGCCATCCCGCCTGGCTGCCGCCGCTGGCGGCGCGCGCGCGCGCCGTGCTCGACGGTGCCGGCAACGGCGCCGAGCGCCGCGCCGCGCTCGCCGCGCTGGTGGTGGGCCGGGACGGCGCCATCGGGCCCGAGCTGCCCCGCTACTTCCACGACCGCGACTTCGAGGTGCGCTCGACGGCCGTGCAGGTGGCCGACCAGGTGCCCGGCCTCGCGGCGGGCGGTCTGTGGATCGGCCTCCTGCGCGACGAGTCCGACGTGCGCGCACGCGAGGCCCTGCGCCAGGCCC
>JANOFW010000259.1:0-3416 GCA_031413835.1 Planctomycetia bacterium | reverse complement strand
ATCTTGGAGGGCGTCTGCCGGGCCAGCCGCGGCAGCAACGTGGGATTGTGGATCTGGGCCATGGGCCAGCAGGGTAGCCGATGGGCGCTGGGGAGCCCTCCGGGCTCCTCGACATCCATCGGCCCCGAGCGGGTCCGAGGGAGCCCCCAGGGCTCCCTCGCACGAGTCGAAGGGCGCGTAGCCCCTCATGCCACGGTCCTCCGCCGGCTCCACCCCGCCCCTCTCGTCCCCCCCGCGACCGTGCTTGAGCCCGGAGCGCCCCGCCGCCGATAGGAGCGCAGGAACCCGGGCATGACCGTGACGCAACCCTCCCTGGCGCGTGTGGAAGCCCTACGGCGGCGTTGGGAGGGCCAGGAAGCGCGTCTGGCCGCCGTCGCCGCCGACCTGCTGGCGGGGTGCGACTGGACGGCGCACCTCCGGGGTCTGCCCTACGTGCAGGAGATCCCCCCTCTGCCGGGAGAGGCCTGCGGACGCGACCTGCGCGGCGCCGACTTGAAACGCCTGCTCGTACCCCAGGTGGAGGTGCGCGAGGCGCGCGAGCAAGAGGCCGCGCTGGTGAGCTCGATCAGCTTCGAGGGGCTGCAGCACAACACGCCGCTCGAAGGCGTGACGCCCTTCCCCGTTGCGCCCGAGAGCGCCCACGACATTGCGCTCGCCATGCGCCGCGGCGATCGCTTCCTGATCGCGCGCAGCGGCGGCAAGCCCGTGGGGGTGGTGCGCCTCGGCGAGCGCACCGAGCTGCGCCACCTGACCGCCGACCGCCCCTATGCCGAGCTCTCGGGCCTGTCCGTCGTGCCCGCCCTGCGTCGGCGCGGCCTGGGAGCCGCGTTGCGCGCCGCCGCCGAGGCTCTCGCTCGCAAGGCCGGCCACGAGCACGTGCTGCTCACGACCACGCTGGAGCTGGGCCTCGTGCCCTGGTACGAGCGCGCGGGCTACCAGGTCGGCATGGTGCGGCAGGTCACCTGCCCCGAGGGCGCAACCTACCTCGACGCAGTCATGGTGGCGCCGCTCGTTCGCGCGGCGCACGATGCCAACGCACCGGGCACGGCCGCCGAGCCGCTGGGCACCGCGCCCGTCGCCCCGCCGCCGCGCCAGCGCATCTACCGCTGCTCGTGACCCGCGAGAGCCGTACTACGGGGGGCCGGGGGGGCCGGCACACGCGGCTTCCAGGCTGTCAAGCCTACGGGGATGGGCAGGCGTTCAAGCTCGCCCAGCCCCGCTTGCTGTGCCCAGCCCGACAGCTCCTCGAAGGTGTGGTGGCTCTGGAGCGGCGGCGCGAGCCAGTCGTGCACGACCTGCGCGCACTCGGCCCAGGAGGCGCGCGCGAGGTTCGTGCCGCTGTAGGAGCGCACGCACAGCGTGAGCGGCGCCAGCATGAAGGCGAGCGCGCGCATGGCGCCGCCCGGCAGCCGCGTGGTGAGCGCGCGCGCCGCGCCGAAGACCGCCTCGCGCGCCGAGCCCTCGCGCGGGTAGACCCAGGCGTAGAGCGCGCCCCCCGGTTTCACGAGCCGCGCCAGCTCCAGGTAGGCGGCGCGCGCGTCCGGCGTGTGGTGGATCACGCCGTCGGTGAAGACCAGATCGAAGGACGCGTCGCGGAACGGAGCCGCGAGCACGCTGCCCTGCACCAGGGCGATGCGCGGGTCGTCGAGCGGCGCACCGGCCAGCTCGGGCCCGCGTCCCGCGTCCAGGCCCACGACCTCGGCGCCCAGCGCCGCGAAGGCCGCGAGGTAGCGCCCGTGACCGCAGCCCGCGTCGAGCACGCGCTTGCCGGGGTACCAGGCCGCGTCGATGCGCGCGCCCATGCGCGCGCCCACGAGGTTCGCCGCCATGGCCCGCGGGTCCTTGCCGAAGAGACGCTTGAGCCGTCCGTACGAGCGCCACTGCCGCTCGAAGGTCGCCAGCGTGAGGCGTTCGGCCTCCACGGCCTCACGGCGCGGCAGCAGCCGCGGCACGGGCGCGCTCAGATCCAGGCGCCGGGCGCAGCCCGGACAATCCAGCCAGCGAGCGCGCGCGCCCAGAGGCGCACGGCAGTCAGGACAGGCCAGGAGATCGGCGGCGAGAGCCCACACCTGGGCCACTCTACGAGGCCCCGCCTCGCCCCCCGGCCCCCCGTCAGCAGCGCCAGGGCGGCCCATCGGAGCCCCCGCAGGGCGCTATCTTCTCCCTAACCCCTTCACTTTCCTTGGGTTGCGAGTGCGCCGGGTCCGGCGCCTAGCATTTCCAGGGGTGTAGGACCGGAAATCCGAAACTTGCCCCTTGCGCTACCCAGCACCTTGCCTCACTATGCCGGACTACACAACGGTTTCGGCCGTTTTGTGGCGATCCAGGGCTCGAGCAGGTGCTCAGGCCAGCTTGGCCACCCGCGCGAACGAGAAGGTTCGGGCTCGGACAGCCGATCCGAATCCACCTGGCCGCCCCCCCTTGAAACCCCCGCGCTCTGCTCCGAACAGCCAAGAGGGACCCGCACCAGCCACTGACCTTCGTCACCGACGCGTCATGGCCCAGCGCCGCGACCACTTTCGACCCACCCCGCATCCAACCCAACATCCCCTGATCCCCTAGAGACCCCGACCGGTTCGGCGCACCTGTCCCCCGGGACACGCCCCTGAGCGAAGCGCCGAAGGACCCGCCATGATTCAGAACCCCAGCACCACCCCCAGCAGCCTCGCCTCCAGCGGCGCCGCCCCCAGCGTCACCTCGCCCAGCAGCGCGGCCACGCAGGAGCGCAGTGCCGCGAGCGATCGCAGCACCACGGGCCAGGATCGCACCGGCCAGGATCGGACTGGCCGGATCATCCAGACCGGCATCCTGATCGAGCAGAACGTCGAGGCGCGCTACCTGCGCGTCGGTCGGGCGTTCACCTACGGCCCGATCCGCCGCCTGTTCGAGGAGTACGCCGCCGAGGTGCGCGATCACGCGCGCATCCTGTCGCGTCACCTGCGCGACCGCGAGGGTGGCCGCACCCTGGCGCGCCAGAGCGGTCGTCGTCGTCGCCCGCGCGCGGCCGACGGCCCGCCGATCCTCAACCCCGTCTCGCTCTACCAGTCGTTCGACGAGTCGTTCCGCGCTGCCGAGCGCGCGATCGTCTTCCATCGTCGCGCGACCAGCCAGGTGGACGACCGCTTCCTACGCAAGTTCATGGAGGTCCTGGCGGGCGACCACTCGTTCCACCTCGACATCCTGGGCCACCTGCTGGCCGACATCCGCGACCGCAACATGCACCTCACCCCGGGCCGCAAGCTCGCGCCGGTGGACGTGCCCTGGGTGGCCGCGATGTTCGAGGGTGTCGTTCCCCCGTGGCGCCGCGAGCCCGAGGGCGATGCCAGCCAGAAGCGCTGGTTCATCAACTACATGTGAGGCACGGCGCGCAGCGCCGCGCCTCGTGTTGCTGAAACAGCCATGTGGGCGCGCGAAGC
>JANOFW010000258.1:0-3219 GCA_031413835.1 Planctomycetia bacterium | reverse complement strand
GACCGGCACGCTGGACGGGGTGCGGAGGGCCGCCGCGGAGGACGCCGTGTAGTCTTCCTACATCAGGACGACGCGGTGGCCCGAGCGCCCCCGGCCCAGCGTGCCGCCCGTAATGTCCCAGAATCACGACCGGTCATTTAGACTGCGGGCATGGGCCCCACCCCGCAGCCGCCCGAGAGCTCCGGATCGTACGCACGGGCCGTGAATCGCCCGGCCGGTGTTGCCGGTCCCTCTCCCCGCGTGTCGGTGGTCGTCCCGACGTACCAGAGGCGGGGTCTCGTCGTGGAGGCGGTGGACTCCATCCTCGCCCAAACCGAGCCCGACTTCGAGGTGCTCGTCGTGGACGACGGCTCCACGGACGGGACGAGCGATCTCCTTCGAGAGCGCTACGGCGCGGAGCCGAGGGTTCGGACGATCCACCAGCCCAACGGGGGCACGGCGTCCGCGCGCAATCGAGGGCTCGGGGAGGCGCGCGCGCCGTGGACCGCGTTCCTCGACAGCGACGACCTATGGACCGCCGACCACCTCGAGCGGCAGCTGGCCTTCGCGGCGGCGCACCCGGGTTCCGACCTGATCGCCTGCGACGTCCGCTACCACGGGCCGTGGGACCGCAAGGAGACGACGATCTTCAGCCGTCGGTCGTGGCGTGCACCGGACTCGCTCGACGCGATGCTCGACGGCGCGTGGGCGCTCCCGTCTGGCATGCTCCTGCGGACCCAGGTCGGGCAAGCGGTCGGGTTCTCCACGGCGTACCGCTACAGCGAGGACACCGAGTTCCTGTTCCGCTTCAACGCCCGTGGGCACCGGCTCGTGGCCAACCCGGACGTGCTGGCGCTCTGGCGGCGCCATCATGGCGGGCCGCATGCTCCGCAGAAGATCGACCAGACCCACGAGATGGCCTGCGAGCACCTCCAGATGCTCGAGGCCTTCGCCCACCGGGCGCGGCCCGGCTCGCGCGTCCACTACCAGATCGCGCGCCATCGTGCTGTCCTCCTGGTGAACCAGGGGCGTTGGTCGGAGGCCCGTCCGCACCTGTGGCGCTGGTGGCGCTCGCGCCCCGACTCCACCCGGGCGTTGCGCCACCTCCTCCGCAGCCTCGTGGCTCGGCGCTGACCGGAGCAGCACCGTGCGCAACGCCGCCCCCACCGCCCGCGACGGCACGGCGCCGACGCCGCCGGCTGGCGAGGCGTCCGAGCTCCTACGCGCCGCGTTGGCACTCGCCTTGGGGCCCGCCGCCCCCCCTCGAAGATACGAGACGACGCACCGCAGGACGCTCACGCGTCGGGGGCTGATGTGGCTGGGCCAGACATGCAACCTGCGCTGCTACTTCTGCTACTTTCTCGACCGCATCCGCGACGCATCCCACGCCGAACATCGCTTCATGTCGATCACGAAGGCGAAGGCGATCTGCAGCACGTTGGTCTCGACGTACGGGAACAACGCCATCGACATCCAAGGCGGTGAGCCGACGCTCTACCCAGACATCGTCGAGCTCGTCCGCCACTGCCGCAAGATCGGCCTCCATGCCACCCTCATCACCAACGGCCAGCGGCTCGCCGACCCCGTCCTCGTCCGAGCCCTCGCGGACGCGGGGATCCGGGACTTCCTCGTGAGCGTGCAGGGTCTCGGAGCAGCGTACGACCGGATCGTCTGCAAGCCGGGGGCGCACCGGGCGCAGATGACGGCGCTGCGCAACCTGCGCGAGGCCGGCGTACCGTTCCGCTTCAATTGCGTGCTGAGCACGCCTGCGGTCGCACAGCTCGCCGACATCGCACGCCTCGCAGTCGAGACAGGGGCGCATGTCGTCAACTTCCTCGCGTTCAATCCCTATGACGACCAGGCGAAGGGCCGCTCGGCCGAAGGTGTGCCTCGCTACGACGACCTCCGGGAACCACTCGCGGAGGCCCTTGACATCCTGCAGGCGAGCGGCGTCGAGGCGAACGTGCGCTACCTGCCGCTCTGCGCGGTCGAGCCGCGCCATCTCGGTTCCGCGTGGAACTTCCAACAGCTCAGCTACGACCATCACGAGAACGACTTCAACAGCTGGCGGTGGACCCAGCGCGGCTCGCAGCGCACGCACGACGCGGCGCTCTCCCCCCCCAAGCAGCTGGCCGAGCGATGGGGCTGGTGGCCTTCGCGACTCTGGGCTCGGCTCCGGCGGCGGTTCCTACCCCGCTCCAAGCTCCGACGGCGCGACGACGCGCGCGCGCACGGCCTCTACCGCGAGGACGGCCGTCGACGGGCGGCCGACGACCTCGGGTACGTCCATCCGCCGGCGTGCGCGGCGTGCGACCTCCGCTCGATCTGCGACGGGTTCCATCGCGACTACGCGGCGCTCTTCGGAGCGTCCGAAGCCCGCCCGGTGGACGCCGGGGGGCCCGTCGACGACCCGACACGGTTCGTCCGCACGCAGCCGAAGATCGTGCAACCCGAGGACGCGCCTTGGGCGTCGTGATCCTGCGGGTGCCGAGCAGGTACCGAGCATGGGTAGCGAGCGCGGGCACCGGGTGGGGGCGTACGGAGCCAGGCTCCTATGTCCACGGGTTGCGCCGCCCTCGCACCCTCGCCATGACGGCGAAGCGCAGCGTGTGAACACTGGATCCTGGCCCCGAACTTCCCTGGTCTACGCCACGCGTCTCTCGGAGGTGGCCGAAGCCTGCCTGCAGCGCGCGCATCCCGGGGCCGCTGATCCGCGCTGGACCGCGCTGGACCGCGCTGAGCGAGAGCGCCGGCACGCCCCGGACCGCCGCGATTCCGCCGCTGAGTGTCCGCATGCCGACCCAAGACCGTGCACATGAGAGGCTGGCTCCGTACTCCCCTGGTGCGCTACTACGGCGCCTACAGCCATCGCTTCCGAGGGCGTCGGCGTGAGACCCAAGCGGCAGCGCCCGAGGCGGCGGCGCATGCCGGGTCCGGCGTGGCGGCCACGTCGGAGCCCGGCGCGGCCACGCTGGCGGCACGCGTGCCCGCAGAGCCCGGCTCGCCCGAGGCGCGTCGGCGCTCCGCCTGGGCGCGGGTCTTGAAGAAGGTCTTCGAGGTGGACCCGCTGCTCTGCCCTCGGTGCAAGACGCAGCTGCTGCTGCTGCTGGTGGCCTGGATCACGGACCCGGCCGTGATCGACCGCATCCTCGCCTACCGCCGGCAGGCCGGGCTCGAATCGCCCTTCGACGCGCGCGGGCCGCCAGCGCCCGATTGAGCTCGTGCCCAGCGCAACGCGCG
>JANOFW010000257.1:0-13202 GCA_031413835.1 Planctomycetia bacterium | reverse complement strand
CCTCGGTGCTGATCACCGGGGAGAGCGGCACCGGCAAGGAGCTGGTCGCCCGCGCCATCCACGCGCGCGGCGCGCGCGAGGCCGCGCCGTTCGTGGCGGTCAATTGCGCCGCCGTGCCACCGTCCCTGCTCGAGAGCGAGCTGTTCGGCCATGTGCGGGGCGCGTTCACCGACGCCAAGCGCGATCGCATGGGGCTGTTCGTGCAGGCCAACGGCGGCACGCTGTTCCTCGACGAGATCGGCGAGATGCCCGCCGAGATGCAGAGCAAGCTGCTGCGTTCGATCCAGGAGCGCTCGGTGCGGCCGGTCGGCGCGGTCAGCGAGCAGCCGGTCAACGTGCGTTTGCTCAGCGCGACGCACAAGGACCTGAGCGCCGAGGTGCACGGCGGGCGGGATCTCCTCGCGGCGCTCGCGCAGCGGGGGGACCTCGAGGCGGATGACGTTCAAGCGGTAGTAGAGGTCCTCGCGGAAGGCGCCGGACTGGACGGAGGCCTCGAGGTCCTTGTTGGTCGCCGCCAGGATGCGCACGTCCACGTTCACGGGGCGGTTGCCGCCCAGGCGCGTGAACTGCTTCTCCTGCAGCACGCGCAGGAGCTTCACCTGGGCACCGGCCGACATCTCGCCGATCTCGTCCAAGAACAGCGTGCCGCGGTCGGCCACCTCGAAGCGGCCCTCGCGGCGGCGCTCGGCGCCGGTGAAGGCGCCGCGCTCGTAGCCGAAGAGCTCGCTCTCGAGCAGCGTCTCGGGGAAGGCCGCGCAGTTGACCGACACGAAGGGCCGCTCGGCCCGCAGGCTGCGGCGGTGCACGAGGTTGGCGATGACCTCCTTGCCGGTCCCGGTCTCGCCGGTGATCAGCACGGCGGCGTCGCTGCGCGCCGCGCGGCGCGCGGCCTCGACCACGCGCACCATCTTCTGGCTGCGGAAGATGGCGCCCTCCTCGAAGGGGGGCACGTCCACGATCCCGGCCTCGACCTGGTCGGCGGCCTGCACGCGGTCGCCGCCGTCGCTGCGCGCCTTCAAGAGCGCGCGCTCCGCCGCGTGTAGCAGGAACTCGGGGCTCTGCGCGTCGCCCGGCAGCCGCGCCACGCCCACGCTCACGGTGGTGGTGACCGGCTCGCCGCCGGACTCGGGCACGACCTCGAGCGCGCCGATTCTCTCGCGCACCTGCTCGGCCCACGCCAGCGCCTCCTCGCGCTTCAAGCCGGGCAGGCGCGCGGCCAGCTCGCTCTCGCGCAGGCGCCCGAGCGTCGCACGGCCGGTCGAGGCGGCCCGCAGCGCGTCGGCCGACGCGCGCATCAGGTCGTGGGCGGCGTCCACGCCGCGGCGCAAGCTGACATGCTCGAGGTGGTCGAGCCCGATGCGCACCAGCCACACCTCGGGGCCGCCTGAGAGCGCTCGCTCGATGTCGGCCTTGAGGCCGGCCTCGAAGGCGGTCGCGCCCGGCAGGCGCGAGACCTCGTCGAGCGCGGCCAGCCGGTAGAGGCGTGCGCTGTTCAAGGCCACACCCGCGATGGCGGCCAGGGGCGGGAGCAGGCGTGCGCCCTCGCCCTGGGGCAGGCGCGCGCGGTCGAGCGTCGTGAGCACCAGCAGGCCCTGCAGCTCGTTGCCGGCCTTGAGCGGCACAGCGACCCAGGCCGTGGCGTCCTCGACCAGGCGCTTGCCCGGGAGCAGCTCGGCCGTGGCACGCGGGTCGTCCGCGCTCGCGAAGGCCAGCGGGCCGTCGGCGGCGAGCGCCGCCGCGATCCAGCCGTCTGCCGCCACCGCGAAGGGGCGGTCGGCGAAGGTGGTCGCGCGACCGCGCTCGGCCAGCACCTGCACCGGGCCGGAGGGCGCCGTGGCGCCCAGCACCACGGCCGCGGCGGGGGCGAAGCGCTCGTGTGCCAGCTCCAGCACCACGCGCGCGCGATGCGCTAGATCGAGCGAGGAGGCCAGGGCGTCCTGGGCGCGCCGCAGGAAGCTCACGTCCTCGATGCGTTCCTTCAAGTCCACGCGCATCTGGTCGAAGGCCAGCGTCAGGTCGCCCACCTCGTCGGCGCTGTGGGGCGTGGCTGCCACGGCGAAGTCGCCGCGGCGCACGCTCTCGGTCACGCGCACCAAGTCCTGGATGGGGTCGGCCACGCGACGCGCCACCAACGAGGCGACGCTCACCACCAGCACCAGCGCGAACAGCCCCAGCCAGACCAGCCGCTCGCGTTCCTCGCGCACGGCGGCCACGACGCGCGCCCGGTCGATGCCTAGCGCGAGCCACACGCCCGGGGCCAGGGGCTTCACCAGCGCGACGTAGTCGGGGTCCCCGGCGCGCGCCGCGCTGAGCTGGGGCAGCACGCAGGCAGGCTCGGCCTTGAGGCGCGTCGTCACCTGCTCCCAGGCGCCCTCCAGCGCGCGGGCGAGCGCCTCGCCGCCCGGGCCCGCCGCGGCCAGCGCCAGGCCGCCTTCGCCCAGCACCACCAGCGTGGCGTGCGGGTCGGCCAGCCCGGCGTGCACGTCGGCGGCGAGCGCCGCGTCGTCCACCCGCACGCCCAGCGTCACCCGTGCCCAGCGCCCAGCGCGACCCGAGCGTGACGAGCTCACCAGCAGCAGCCCGTCCCAGGGCGAGGCCACGAAGCCCGGCGTCTCGGCGCGCTCGGCGACGAACTGTGCGCCCTGCAGCGCGCGGCCCGGGCCTTCGCTGGCCACGCGCGTCGTCGTCAGGTCGCTGCCGCCGGCCAGCGCCACGCCCGCGCGACCCTCGGGCAGCACGCCCGCCAGCGTGACGCGCACGAGCCGCTCGAGCTGCGGCCCTTCGCCGGAGGCCACGTCGCCGGAGAGCTCGCCCGCCAGCTGGCGCACCACGTCTTGCGTGCGTCGCTGCGCGCCGCGCAGCGTCTCCTGGGCCACCTCGAGCGCTGCGCGCGCGCGCGCCGTCTGCTCGCCCTCGGCGCGCGCCACCGCGCCGCGCTCCACCAGCCAGATCGTGGCCGCCAGCGGCACGAGCGCCGCCGCCAGCACGCCCAAGGCCAGCCTCCAGGCCAGACGGCGTGCGCGGTCGAGCGCGTCCACCGCCAGCAGCACGCCCAGGAAGACGCCGATGGCCAGGCAGGTGAGCAGCGCCGTCTGCGTGCGCCCGCGCGCGGCTCGTGCTTCGGGGGGCTCCGGGGCCGCCAGCACGAGGCCCGTGCTGCGCGGGGCGGTGGGCGCATCGAGAGCCAGACGCACGGAGGCATCGCCCTGGTGCATGACCAGATCGCGCCAAGCCGGCAGAGGCGGGCGCAGCTCGATGCGCTCGGCGTCGTCCTCGATGACCGTGACGGCCAACGGCCCTTCCAGCGCCGTCGCGCGCGTGCGGGCCAGCGTGGCCGCCAGCAGCGTGAGCCGGCCCCCCGGCCCCAGGTTGCGCACGGCCAGGGCGCGCGGACGCCCCCCTGGGTCGAGGCGCACCGGGAGCAGCGCGTGCGCGTTGGTCACGCCGCCCGCGTCCGACCAGCGGTAGGCGAGGCGGCTGCGCAGCCCGGCCGGGCGCTCGAGGCCCGCGGGCAGGCGCTCGGCCACGAGGTCGAGCCCGTTGCGCACCTCGCGCTTGGAAGGCTCGCCCTCGGCGTACTCGACCTCGAGCAGCGCCAGCAGGTCGTCGCCCGCCAGCGTGGGGTAGGCGCGCTCGGCGCTGAGCACCACCCACAGGCGGTCGGCGGCTGCCAACTCGGGCAGGGCCACCACGACCGACGTGCCCGGCTCGATCGTGAGCGCGTACTGCGGGCCCCGGGCGTGGGCCAGGATGGGGATGCCGTCCTCCGAGATCCCCGAGAGCGGGATGGGCTCGACGCTGCCGCCCTCGTCGCGGGCCTCGAGCCCCAGGAGCGTGGCGCGCGGCGCGTTCTCGCGCGGAGTCCACTCGAGCACCGTCCACGGCCCTGCGTTGGGCAGGGGGATGCTGCTCACCAGCACGCCGTCGCCGGCGCCGCTCGCAGGAGCCTCGAGCACGAACTCGTGGTGCGTGCCGTCGGCCGCGGTCACGCCCAGGTGCCCCAGCGCACGCGGCGTGTCGCGCCGCTCGGCGCGCGGCTCGAGAGCCGTGCGTGCGGTGAGCGCCGCGGCGCGCACGGGACGCAGCAGGTGGAAGCGCTGCGGACGGTCGAGCGGGATGGAGTAGCCCGGGGCCGTGCGCGAGGGCCCCGCGCCCGGCGCGAGCAGCGGCACCAGCGCCACCTCGTCCAGGCGCGGCGTGCAAGGCAGGCGCTCGCCGCGGAGCAGGCGCACGAGACGACGGCTGCGCTCCTGCTCGTCGGGGTCGTCAAGGGCGCCCAGCGCCGAGGCGTCGCGCGCGATGCGCTCGATCTCCGGCACGGCGACGCGCATGCGACTCTCGAGCGCCTCGTGGGCCGAGAGCGCCTGGCTGGAGCCGATCAGGTGCAAGATCAGCGCGAGCAGGCCCGTGAGGCACAGCGCCACGGCCTTGGGCAGAGCCCGCAGCCGCGCCAGGGCGCGCGCCCCGGGCCCGGCGAGCAGCAGGGCCGCCACGAGCGCGAGCAGCAGGGCCACCAGCACCCCGGAGGGCCCCCCGAGCCCCCCCGATCCCGGCTGTGGGGTGCGCGGTGCGCTCGCCGGCAGGTGGAGCACGCCGAAGCGGTCGGGGTGGGCGTAGAGCTCGAAGGCCGAGTTCCAGCTGAGGTAGGTCTCCTGGCGCGCCTCGTCGTCGGCGTCGGTGAGGGCCAACGCGAAGCCCACCTCGCGGCCCTGCGGGCCCGCGATTCCCAGATCGCCGCGGGGCAGGGCCACCTCCAGGTCGTAGCCCGTCCCCGGCCGCAGCCGGTGGGCCAGGCGCACACCGCGCAGCCCGCCGTCGCCGAAGACCACCTGCTGGCCGCGGTAGATCACGCCCCAGGCCAGCTGGGGGTTGGCCGGCATCAGCAGGATCTGCCAGCAGCCCTCGGCGAAGGTCGAGGGGGGGGCCTCCCCAGGAACCAGGCCGGTGTTTAGGAAGACCTCGAGCGAATCACCGTGGAACCAGGGCTGGCCGGGGTGCAGGAGGCGCTCGTCGGTGATCTCGGCCGCCAGGTAGATATGCGTTGCATCGGCCATCACCCGCACGCGGGCCGAGGCGTCCGTCGGACCTCTCCAAGCCTCCCGGTAGGCCGGGTGGACCTGGTCCCCCCGGTCGATGCGCGCCTCCTGGCCGGGCCCCGCCGCCGGCCAATCCGACAGATCCCCGTCCACGACGGGCGGAACCTCTGCCGGAAGGGCCTCGAGGCGCTGGGACCTTGGATCTGGGGGCCCGGGGGGCGGATCCGCCGCCGCGGCGGTGTCCGCCACAGGTCCGACGCTGGCCAGCAGGAAGGCGAGCCAGAAAGTGGACGCGGCGAGGCGCCAGCGGCCCCACCCGCCAAGCGTGCCGGGCCGCGGCGAATCCACGGCGGACTGTGCCGAGGGGTCGGTAGGGCGCAGGCTGCGCTTGGGCCGGTCCATGGCCGCTGGGAGGCCGGGTCCGGTCGAGTTGGAATCCGCCGAAGAATCAGCCATCGTCGGGGATCCTACCCGCCCGTGGCGGCGGGCGCCGCTCGACCACAATTTTTTGCTTCGCAGGGCTGCGGAGTGCGTGTTCTGTGTCCGATGTTCGTCTCTGAGTAGCCGCCGCGATTCCCTGGCCCGTCGGCCCCCCGACGTAGCCTCGGGACGGTGTTGTCTCCAGATCGTGACTTGCCGGGGTCGAGGATGCCTCGTCCCGGGCGCCTGGTCCCCGGCATGCGTGGAGATCCCTGATGGCCGCCAGCGTGCGTGTCGTGCTCTCGCTGGCGGTGGCCACGGTGGTCGGTCCGCTGGTGAGTTCCGAGGTGAGGGCGGACGGAACGGGGGCGGTGGCCCTGGCCGGGCCGAGCGCCGGGGTCCCGCTCTCTTCCCGGGGCGCGCCGTCCGTGCCGGCCCCCCCCGGTGGCAATGTCGGCGCGGTCGCAGCAGACCGGGGTCCCCAGCTGGCCAGCTCGCTCGCCGCGCGACTCGGCCTGACCTACCAGGACTCCGGCTCCTTCCTGCTGCTCTCCGACGCCATCTGCCGGGTGCGCGTCTATCCGAACTCGCACCGGCTCACGCTCGACGGCGAGGATCGCACGCTGCGCGGCTACCTGGCGCGCGGCACGCAGGGCGTCACCCTGCCTGGGCCTGCGGCGGCCATCGTCGAGGGCCACGTGCTGCGTGCGCGGGCGCAACGTCTGGCGCCGCCGCCCGCGCCCGCGCCGGTGAGCGTGCCTGCTCCCAGGGCGTCGACCACCCCCAAGTCGCTGCCGGCCCACCTCAAGCTGCCCGCCAAGGCGCCGTCGGTGCCCGCCGCCGCCAGCCAGGTCAAGCCCGACCCCTCCTGGGTCGTGGCGCCCACCTCGCGCGCCTGGAAGTGGATCGTCCTGCACCACAGCGACGACACCCGCGGCAACCTCGACAAGTACCACCAGGTCCACCTCGGCCAAGGCTGGGAGCACGGCTGCGGCTACCACTTCGTGATCGGCAACGGCTCGCTCTCCGGCGACGGCGAAGTCGAGGTGAGCCAGCGCTGGCTGGGCCAGCTCCACGGCGCGCACGCCAAGACGCCCGACAACCTCTTCAACGAGCACGGCATCGGCATCTGCCTCGTGGGCGACTTCGAGAGGGGCAGCGGTCGGCCCACGGCCGCCCAGATGCGTGACCTGACGCGCCTGACGCAGTGGCTCATGGACCGCTACGGCATCGCGCTCGCGAACGTGCGCGGCCACTGCCACTGCAAGGCCACCTGCTGCCCGGGCAAGAACTTCCCCTGGGGCGAACTGCGCTCGAGGCTGCGCGCGCCGACAGGCGCCGCTGCCTGCGCCTGCCCGCCTCCGCGCGCGACGGCGCCCGCGCTACCCGCTGGCACGACGGCCCCCGCCTTGGCGCTGCGCCTGCCGCCAGCACCGGGGCTGCCGGTGGCACCGGTCGCGGCTCCCGCGGCGGCACCCCCCGGCCCCCTGCCTGAGGTACCGGTGCTGGGCTCACCCCCGGCGGGTCTTCCCCCAGCCGGGTTCCCCCTTCCGGCCCGCTGAGCCCTCGGTTCTCGCGGGCCGCAGGGGACGCGCCCGCGACCTCCGGCCCGGCGCACGCGGATAGGCTGGGGTGGTGAGCAGCCCGTCCTCCCCCCGCCCGTCGCGCCCGCTCGCCTCGGACCTGGGCGTGGCGCTGAGCGCGGGCGACCGCGCCGCCTTCATCGCCGCCGTGGACGCGCACCTGCAGCGCTCCGACGAAGAGGGCGCCAGCATCGCCCTGTGGGAAGGGCTCGCACGCTGGCCGGCCGACGAGCACCTGGCTCGGCGGCTGGCGGACGCGCTCCAGCGCACGGGCGACGGCCACGGCATGCGGCGCCTGGCGCGCTTGGTGCTGGAGCGCCGCCTGCGGGCACCGGACCTGCACTTCTCCCTCGGGGTCTGGGCCGAGAAGCGCGGCGAGGCCGCCTCGTCCGCGCGCTCCTTCGCCCGCGCCGCGCGCGCCGACCTCGACGACGCCGACCCGGTGGTGCGCTTGGCGCGCGCCTACCGCAGCGAGGATCGCCCCGACCTCGCGCAACGCGTGGTGGAGCGCGCCTTGAAGCGCCTGCCTGACGCCGCCGAGCTGCACGCGGCCCTGGGCTACGCCTTGATCGACGCGCACCGTCCCGTGGCCGCCGCCAAGTGCTTCCGCGAGGCGCTGCGCCGGGTCCCCGACTGGGTCACCTACCGCGAGGACCTCGCCAGCGCCCTGGGCCTCTCCGAGCGCTGGCGCGAGGCCGCCGAGGAGGCGCAGTCTTGCGTGCGCATCCAGCCGCAGAGCGAGCGCGGCTGGGCGACGCTGGCCGCCGCCCTTGCGCGCCTGGGCCAGCGCGAGCACGCCGACCAGGCCTACCGCAAGACGCTCCAGCTCACCGGCGCCTCCCCCCGCACGCAAGGCAACTACGGCCTGTTCCTGGCCTCCGATCCCGCCCGGCTCTTCGAGGCCGCGCGTCATCTGCGCGCCGCGCTCGAGACCTTCCCCGACTGGGACGAGGTGCGAACGTCCCTCGCTCAGCTCGCCGGCTGAGCGTCGGGCGCCGCGCT
This sequence comes from Planctomycetia bacterium, assembly GCA_031413835.1. Classification (GTDB taxonomy): domain Bacteria; phylum Planctomycetota; class PLA2; order PLA2; family JAEUHO01; genus CAXQZU01. Next base: position 5,161 of record JANOFW010000257.1, on the reverse strand, counting down.
GGGCTGGGGGCGCTCAAGCCACTTCGTCGTCCTCGCGTGCACAGAGCACGCGACGTCCTTCTCATCGGCTTTCCGCACCCCATCCAGCGCGTCGATCGCGTATGGACGCCCTCCGCGAGCCCCTTCGGGGCCCGCACCGGAGGTTGATGGGAGCTTCCCCCGGAGCCGGCAGCACAAGTCGATCCAGCGGTTCGCCAGCCTAGCGAAAGGAGGGGGGCGCGGGGGGCGCCGCGAGGGGCGCCGCGAGGTGCGTCTGCTCGAGGGCCGCGAGGAACGGGGCCATGGCGGCGGGCGTCTCGTGGGCCAGGTCGAGGTGCTCGACCAGGAAGGCGTAGAGCTCGGGGTCGCGCGTGCGCAGCTCGATGCGCGTGTGGCGTTGCGTCTCCTTGAGGCAGCCGCGCTTGACCTGCGAGATGAAGGCCTCGTAGCCCTGGGCGAAGTACTCGTCCACGTTGCTGGCCGAGTAGAAGTCGAGGCAGCGGTCCTCGGCCACGGCGCGGGCGTAGAGCACCTTCACGCGCGCCAGCACCTCGCGGGGGAAGGCGTAGGACAGCACCTGGTGGGCCAGCTCGTGGGCCAGCGTGTGGAAGCACAGCTCGGCGGCCTCGTCGAGCTTCTCGGCCCCGGTGGCACCGTGCTGCCCGCCGACCCCGCGCAGGTGCTCGTAGTGGCGGCCGTCGAAGGTGAGGCGCGTGCGCAGGTCGGCGCGGGCCGCGCGGTCGCCCAGGTTCTCGGGCACGCACATCAGGTCGTGGCGCGCGCCAGCGGCCGCGAGCGCCGGCCACCAGGGACGCAGTGGCGCGCAGGCCACCAGCAGCGCGTGGCGGCGCGCGGGCGAGAGCGTGGCGGCGTCGGGCAGCACCGCTTCGAGGTCTGGGACCTCGGGCGCCGGGAGCAGGGCGTAGAGGACCGTGGCCGCGGGCGAGCCGGGCGTGCGGGCCTCGTGCGCGCGGCGCCGGGCGGCGAGAGCGCCGCCCACACCGAGCCGGTACTTGAAGACCCCCGGCGCCTCCTGGGCCAGCGCGTCGAAGCCGCGCAGCGCGGACTCCTGGTCGCCCGCTTCCCAGGCGGCCAGCGCTGCGTCGAAGGCCTCGCGCTGCGCCGGCTGCGCCCAGGGGCGTCCCTCGAGGGCCGGGCCGAAGCCGTTGCCCAGGCGCAGGTTCGCCTCCTCGGCGTGCGCGTCGAGCTCCACGGCCGTGCGATAGGCGGTGCGCGAGAGGTCCATGTCGCCAGCGTGATAGGCGGCGCGCCCCAGAGCCTCGGCCGAGCGCGCATCGGAGGGCTCGAGCGTGCTGGCGCGGCGCCCCGCTTCGAGCGCCTCGTCGTAGCGGCGCAGTTCCACGAGAGCCAGGCAGCGCGCGCGCCACAGGTCGCCGTCGAGGCGGTTCTCCGCCGTCGCCAGGCCGCGGTCGGCGGCCAGCAGGGCCTCGTCGGTGCGCGCCTCGAGCAATAGCACCTCGGAGCGCGCCGCGTGCACGGCGGCGGCCAGCGGGTCGAGGGCCGCCGCGCGGTCGAGGCGTTCGTGCGCGGCGCTCAGATCGCAGCGGAAGCGCTCCACCTCCGCTAGCCGCACCCACAGCAGCGCGTCGTAGGCCGAGGCCGAGAGCGCCAGCCGCACGGCGACCTGGCGCGGGTCCTCGCGCGTGAGCCGGCGCTGCACCTCGGGGTCGCTCGCGGCCCCCGGCGCCCCCAGGGCCCCCGTGAGCAGGAGCAGACCGAGCAGTCCGGCAAGGCGGCTCGTGGGGTGGCGGCGCAGCGCGGGCACGCACCCGAGGGTACCCGCGCACGCTCGGGGGCGGGGTTGGGAGTAGCCTGGGCGCCCTCAAGGTCCGGGACGGCCGTCCGCGGGCTCGGTTCGTCCCCTGCTCGGTGAGGTGTGCATGCGTCAGATCCAGGCGCGGCGCTGCGCAGCGCTGCTCGCGTTGGTCGCGTTCGTGGCGCTCGGGCGGGAGGCACGCGCCGGGAGCGAGGTGGGCCTCGCGCCCACCAAGGGCCCGGAGATCCTGGTCGAGGACCTGCGTGCGCACCTCACGCTGCTGGCCTCGGACGCCTTCGAGGGCCGCATGACGGCCGAGGAGGGCGGTCGCAAGGCGGCGGAGTACGTGGCGGCCTCCTTCGCCCGCTCGAACCTGACTCCCCTGGGCGTGGACGGCACCTGGTTCCAGCCCTATGCGTTGCCGATCCCCGTGCTGGGCGAAGGCAACCGGCTCGAGGCGCGCCACGGGGAGCAGCAGCTCGCCCTGGAGGTCACGAAGGACTGGAACCCCGTCTCGGTCACGCTCAACGCCGAGGTGGCGGGGGCGGTCGTGTTCGCCGGCTTCGGCATCGCTGCGCCCGACGCCGGCCACGACGACTACGCCGGCCTGGACGTCAAGGGCAAGATCGTGCTGGTGATCCGCAAGGCGCCCCCGGGCAAGGCCAAGCTGGCGCGCTCCGCGGCGCTGCTCGCCAAGGTGGCCACCGCCGCCAAGCAGGGCGCGGCCGCGATCCTGATCGTCAACGACGCCCCCACGGCGAAGGCCGAGGGGGATGTGCTGCTGCCCTGGAACGCGGGCATCGGCGGAGCGGCGGGCAGCTCGCCGATCTCCTTCGGGTTCCTCACGCGTGCGGCGGCCACGCGTCTGCTGGCGCTGGCGGGCCTGGATCTCGCGGCGCTCGAAGCCCAGAGCGCCGACGCCAAGGGCGCGCAGGCGGTCGAGGGCCTGAGCGTGAGCCTGTGCACCGCCATGAGCCAGACCACCGAGGCCAACACCCGCAACGTGGTCGGCTTCCTGCGCGGCCGCGACCCGCTCCTGGCCGACGAGGTGGTCGTGATCGGCGCCCACCACGACCACGTGGGGCGCGGGGGCGGCGCCAGCCTGGGGGGGCGCGCCGCCCAGGGGCAGATCCACAACGGGGCCGACGACAACGGCTCGGGCACCGTCGCGCTGCTCGAGCTGGCCGAGTGGTTCGCCGCCGGGCTCAACCGTCCTCGTCGCTCGCTGCTCTTCCTGTCGTTCTCCGGGGAGGAGCTCGGGCTGCTGGGATCGGTCCACTACGTGGAGCATCCGCTCGTGCCGCTGGCCGACACGGTCGCCATGGTGAACCTCGACATGGTGGGGCGCTGCAAGGGCGGAAACCTGGAGGTGGGCGGCGTGGGCACGGCCCGGGGCCTGCAAGACCTGGTCGCGGCGGCCAACAAGCCGCACGGCCTGAACATCTCCTGGGACCCCCAGGGCGAGGCCCCCAGCGACAGCACCTCCTTCTTCCTCAAGAAGATCCCCGTGCTCTTCCTGTTCACCGGGCTGCACGACGACTACCACCGGCCCAGCGACGACATCGAGAAGATCTGCTTCGACGATCTGGGCCGCATCACGCTGCTGACGCGCGACGTCGTGCAGACGATCTCCGAGCAGGACGAGCGCCTGGTCTACACCGATCCGCCCAAGCCCCCGCGCCGCCCGCGGCTGGGCGTGCAGCCCTCGCCCGAGCCGCATGCCGCGGGCATCGCGCTGGCGGGCGTGGTAGAAGGCGGCCCCGCCGCGCGCGCCGGCCTGCGCGTGGGCGACGTGCTCGTCTCCGTGGCCCGGCAAGTCGTGCGCAAGGTGCAGGACCTCCAGCAGATCCTGCGCAAGCTCGAGCCCGGCAAACCCATCGACGTCGTGATCCTGCGCGAAGGCGCCGAGGTCACCGTCTCGCTCACCCTCGACGAGTAGCTCCCCATGCAGACCATCCACATCGCCCGCCTGCGCGTGCCGCTCCTGGGCGTGATCCACATCGCCGCCAACAGCCATGGCCTCTTGCGCGTGCAGCTGGGCGACGACGGCGAGAGCCTCGAGGAGGAGCTGCGCGCGCGCTTCCCCCAGGCCCAGTTCAAGCACGGCGGCGGACTGACCATCGACGCGGGCCGCGAGATCCGCCGCTACCTCGAAGGCGGCCCCGATCCCGACCTGCCCACCGTGCTGCCCGAGGACAGCTTCACGGCCCGCGTCTGGCGCGAGATCGCGCGCATCCCGCGCGGCCAGGTGCGCTCCTACGCGCGCGTGGCCAAGAACCTGCGCAAGCCCCTGGCCGCGCGCGCCGTGGGTCAGGCCTGCGGGCGCAACCCGCTGCCGCTCGTCATCCCCTGCCATCGGGTGGTGACCACCAACCGCACCCTGGGCGGCTACACCGGTGGCTTGGACGTCAAGCAGAAGCTGCTGGCCCTCGAAGGCGTGGAACTCGCGCGTTGAACGCGGGGCGCCACGAGCGGGCCGCGCCGGCCCCACGGCGCGAGGCCGTCGTCCTGGTGCACGGCATCTGGATGATGGGCCTGGCGCTGGTGCCGCTGCAGCGCCGGCTCGCCCGCGCGGGCTACGACGCGCACATCCTGGCCTACCCCAGCGTGCGTGCCGCGCCGGCCGAGAACGCCGAGCGCCTGCGCGCCCAGGTGCTGCGCTTGAAGGCCGACGTCGTGCATCTCGTGGGCCACAGCCTGGGGGGCCTCGTGGTGCTGCACCTGCTGGCCGCCCGTCCCCCGGCCAAGGTCGGCCGTTGCGTGCTGCTGGGCACGCCGGCGAGCGGCAGCGCCGTGGCGCACTTTCTCGCGCGCCACCCGTTGGGCTTGAAGGCCCTGGGCAAGAGCGTCGTGCGCGGGCTCCTGGGCGAGGGCCCTCCGGCCACCGAGGGTCGCGAGCTGGGCGTGATCGCCGGCGGCCTCTCCGTGGGCGTGGGTCAGCTGGTCCAGGCCCTCGAGAGACCCCACGACGGCACCGTGGCCGTCGCCGAGACCGTGATCCCTGGTGCCGCCGCCTCCATCGTGCTCCCGGTCAGCCACACCGGCCTGGTCCTCGCCGCCGTCGCCGCCCAGGCCGTGATCGCCTTCCTGCGCGCCGGGCGCTTCTCTCCCTAAGCTGTCTGTCGGGCGTCCCTTCCACCGCCCAGGCCGCCATGGGGTTCTGCGGTAGGGGCGACCCTTGTGGTCGCCCGCGGAGTCCGTAGGGACCGGCGCAGGGCGCGAGGTGTCCCACCGTGGGCAGGTGACCTGGGGCGTGACGGTCCATGCCGTGCCTCGGCGACCCTGAACAGGACGGTGGCCGACCTTCAAGCCCCACATGGAGAGACCACGCGGCGGAACCCGAAACCCATCGAACTTCTCAACGGCCTCCGCGGGCGACCACAAGGGTCGCCCCTACGCGCGCAC
>JANOFW010000256.1:0-10112 GCA_031413835.1 Planctomycetia bacterium | reverse complement strand
CGGACCACCTGTGCCTACTTCATGCCGTCGGGCGGGCGGGCGATCTACGCCTCGACCCATCTCCACGGCGCGTCCTGTCCGCCGCGCCCCGACCATAGCCAGGGCTACGTCTGGCCGCTGTTCGAGTACGACATCTTCTCGGTGCGGCTCGACGGTACCGACCTGGTGCCGCTGACCGACACGCCCGGCTACGACGCCGAGGCGGTGGTCTCGCCGAAGGGCGACCGCATCGTCTTCACCTCGGCGCGCGACGGCGACCTCGAGCTCTACACCATGGCGCTCGACGGCAGCGACGTGAAGCGCGTCACCGAGAGCCCGGGCTACGACGGCGGCGCCTTCTTCTCGCCCGACGGAACGCGGCTCTGCTACCGCTCGGCCTGGCGCGAGGGGCTCGACGTCGAAGCCGACCGCAAGCTGCTGCAGAACCAGCTGGTCAAGCCCACGATCCTCGAGATCTGCGTCTGCGACGTGGACGGCAAGAACCGCGTGCAGCTGACCGCCAACGGCGCGGCGAACTTCGGGCCCTACTGGCACCCTGACGGCAAGCGCATCATCTTCAGCAGCAACAGCCACGACCCCAAGTCCGGCAACTTCGAGCTCTACCTCGTGACCGTGGCCACCAAGGAGCTCGAGCGCCTGACGTTCTTCGAGCGCAAGCGCGAGGGCGCGCACCGTTCCGACGACTTCGACGGCTTCCCCATGTTCACCCGCGACGGCAAGCGCCTGCTCTTCTGCAGCAACCGCCACAACGACAAGCCCAACGAGACCAACGTCTTCGTGGCGGAGTGGCGTGACTGAAACGCGGGCCGGTGGCCGCGCCCCCCGCGCCCCCCGGATCTGCCTACGTGCCCTGCCAGCGGTCCACGACCTCGCCCAGCAGCGCGAGGGGCAGCGCGCCGTGGCCGAGGACCTCGTCGTGGAAGCCGGCGAGGGTGAAGCGCGCGCCTAGGCGGCTCCGCGTGCGCTCGCGCATCTCGGTGATCGTGCGCGAGCCGATCTTGTAGGCCAGGGCCTGGCCGGGCCAGATGATGTAGCGGTCCACCTCGTTGCGCACGTCGCTGGAGGAGCCGCCGCGGATCGAGTCCATCAACTCGATGGCCTCCTCGCGGCTCCAGCCCAGGGCGTGCAGGCCCGTGTCCACGACGAGGCGCCCCGCGCGCCAGGCTTGCGCGCTGAGCATGCCCACCCGGTCGTAGGGCGTGCTGTACATGCCCAGCTCGTCGGCCAAGCGTTCGGTGTAGTGCGCCCAGCCTTCGAGATAAGCGTTGAAGCCGCCGTGGCGGCGCAGGGCCGGCAGGCCTGGGGTCTCCTGCGCCACTGCGATCTGCAGATGGTGGCCGGGCACCGCCTCGTGGAAGCACAGGGCCTCGAAGTCGTAGGTGGGCCACGACTCGGGGTCGCGCGTGTTGGCGTAGAAGATGCCCGGGTCTGCGGGTCGGCTCTCCGGACCCTGTAGGTAGAAGGCGGCGGTCCCGTCTTTCTCCAGGTAGGCCTCCATGGGCTTGACCACGTAGGCGCGCTGGGGCAGGCGGCCGAAGATCTCCGGCAGGCGGGCGTTCATGCGCGCGCAGATGGCGCGGTAGCGCTCCAGGATCTGCTCGCGTGTGGCGAGGCGCAGGCGCGTGTCGGCCGCCAGCTTGGCCAGGAAGGAAGGCACGTCGCCCGTGTGGCCGTCGGCGCGCGCGATGGTCAAGATCTCGCGCCGGTTCTCTTCCAGCTCCTCCAGGCCGATGGCGTGGATCGCCTGGGGGGAGAGGTCGGTGGTGGTCTGGGCTCGCACCCGCCAGGCGTAGGCGGCCTCGCCGCCTGGGACATGGCACAGGCCCGGCTGCGTGCGCGCGTTCGGCAGCACGCGCTCTTTGAGGAACGCGAGCAGGCGTGCGGCGGCAGGCTTGGCGGTGCTCTCGACGGCCGCGTGGATGCGCGCCGCGGCGCGCTCGCGGTCGGAGGCGCTCCACGTCGCGGGCAGGCGCGTGACGGGCAGGGCGTAGGGCGAGGCGGCGGCCGGCGTGGTGGAGAGGTTCTCGAGCTGCGGGAGCACGCGCTCGACGGCGATGCGCGCCGGCAGGCGTCCGGCGGCGAGGCCCTCCTCGACGTCGCCTTGCCACTGCGCGAACGACTCGCGACTGGCCTCGATGCGCCGCGCCACGTCCTCGGCGTCCTTCGGCGTCGCGATCGGCTGCTGGCCCAGCACCTGCGCGAGGACCAGGTGCGGGCCGAAGATCTGGTCCACGTCCAGCTGCCACAGATGATGGCGGTTCTCCTCGATGCTGTCGGCCAGGGTGCGCGCCAGCACGCGCTGGGTGAGCCCGGCCTCGCTCGTGGTGGGGAGCAGGGGCAGGGCCGCGAGCCGGCCCTGGAAGGCCCGCGCCTGCGCCTCGCGCCGAGAGCGCGCCGCTGGTCCGCGCTCGTCGAGCTTGGCGTTGCCGCGCGGGTCGCCCAAGAACGTGGCGGAGATGGGCGACTCGTCCAGGCTGACTTCCCACACGTCGTGGGCCAGGGCGTCGACCTGGGCGGCGGTGTCGCCGGGAGCAGTGGGAGGTACGGGGGGCGCGGGGGGCGTGGGGCGCATACGAGCCTCCGGAGAGCGCAGCACCTTACGCGCTCCTGTGGCCGGCTGCCTTTGCAGGCCGGGCCGGGCGGCCCAAACGGCGCGCGCCACCGCCGTCACGGGTAGGGTCCGGGCGTGGCCTCCTCCCCGCCCATCGGCGTGCTCCTGGCGCAGCTCGGCAGCCCTGACGCGCCGACGACGTCGGCCGTGCGCGCCTACCTGCGCGCGTTCCTCTCCGACCGGCGCGTGGTGGATGTCAACCCCTGGCTGTGGAAGCCGCTGCTCCACGGCGTGATCCTGCGCACCCGGCCCAAGCGCTCGGCCGCGGCCTACGCCCGCATCTGGACGAAGGAGGGCTCGCCTCTGCTGGTCCACTCGCGCGCGCAGGCCGCCGGGGTGGCGGCGCGACTGGGGCCGGGCTTCCACGTCGAGCTGGGCATGCGTCTGGGCCAGCCGCACCTCTTCGACGCGCTCGACCGGCTCGTCGCCGCCGGCTGCCGACGCGTGATCGTGCTGCCGCTCTTCCCGCAGCACTCCGGGGCCACCTCCGGCTCGATCTTCGACGGCCTGGCCGAGTGGGCACGCGGCAAGCGCGGGCTGCCCGAGCTGACGATCGTGCGCGGCTTCGCCGACCACCCGACCTGGATCGCCGCCTGGGCGGCGCGCGTGCGCGCGGCGAACGCGCTGCCCTCGGCTACCCGCGCGCTGGTGATCTCGTTCCACGGCATCCCCCGCCGCCACGTGCGCGAGGGCGATCCCTACGAGGCGGAGTGCGCCGCCACGGCGCACGCGCTCACGCAGGCCCTCGGCGCCGACCCCGCCCACGTGCGCGTGGTCTACCAGTCGCGTTTCGGCCGCGAGGAGTGGCTCAAGCCCTACGCCGCCGAGGCGCTGCCGGCCTGGGCCAAGGAGGGCCTGACCTCGCTCTCGCTCGTGCCGGCCTCCTTCGTGGCGGACTGCCTCGAGACCCTCGACGAGCTCGGTAACGAGCTCAAGCACGCCTACCTGGCCGCGGGCGGGCGCGACTACACGCTCGTACCCTGTCCGAACGGCTCCCCCGAGGCGCTCGATGCCCTGGCTACCATCGTGCGCGAGCGCGCCTGACCTGCACGACACGTGTCGGTCGTGCCAGGATCCAGGAGGGAGTCCACCGTGCATGCCCTGGACGTCCTGCTGCTGGCGTTCGATCACGCCTGGGAGCACAGGTGGGAGTCGCTCCAGAGCGCGCTGAAGGGGGTTGAGGCGCCGGAGGCTCAGTGGCAGGCGCCGGCCTACGCGGAGGCCGAGCGCGAGGAGGGTTGGCCGCTCCCGGGCAGCATCGCCTGGCAGGTGGCGCACGTGGCGCACTGCAAGCGCTACTACACCGAGGTCATCCTGCAACGTGCTCGTCCCGGCGAGCCCGCGATGCCCCCCCGGCCCCCGCACCAGGGCTTCGAGGAGGAGGTCGCGGGCCTGCGGGCGGCCCATGCGGCGCAGCGCGTCGCCATCGCGGCGCTGAGCGACGCCGACCTCGAGGCGCGCGTCGGCAGTGCCATGAGCTTGGTCGAGTTCGTGACGATGTGCACGCGCCACGACGTGTGGCATGCCTCGCAGATCGCCGTGGCGCGCCGCCTCTACCGCGAGCGTGGTTGAGGGCTGGGCGGTAGGCTGGGGCGATGAGCAGATCCCTCGCACGGTGCGTCAGCCTTCTTGCGCTCTTGGCTCTCGGCAGCGCCGCGTGCGGCGGGAAGCCCGGCGCGCCGTCGGAGCAGGGCTTGACCGGCCGCTGGCGCGGCACCACCGAGCAGGGCTCGGAGGAGATCATGCTCGAGGATCGTGGTGACTCGGTCGTCATACGCGTGGGCGGCGACGAGGCCGTGGGGCGGCGCGTGGCCGGGGGGCGCATCGAGGGGGAGGTGGCGGGGCGCGCGGGCACCGTCCGCTTCGTCCTCGAGCGGCGCGGTGCGCAGCTGGCCGCGCGCTTCACGCTGACCCAAGTTGACGGCCGGACGGAGGAGCCGCCCGAGGTGCTGTTTGTGCGGGTCGAGGAAGGCGGCGGCGAGCGGACGGGGGGCTCGGGGGGCGAGGGTGAGCGGCCTGAGGCGCTGGTGGGCCACTGGCGCTACACGGAGACCTTCGCGCGTGACGGCATCTCCTGGGCCACCGACACGCATCTGGTGCTCGAGGCCGACGGCGTCTGCAGGTCCTGGAGCCGCACGGAAGGCAGCGTGTCGAGCAGCGAGCCGGAGGAGCGCGGCCGTTGGAAGACGGAGGGCCGCGAGCTCCTGTTGCAGCCCGAGGGCGGCGGCGCTTGGCAGTCCTCCGGGCACTTCGCCGCCGACGGCGATCGACTGATGTTGACCCTGCCCAACGGCGACAAGCGGGTCTTCGAGCGCCTCTAGGAGCCCGTCACCGTACTGTCCCCTCTTGGCGGGACGTCCGCGAGACGGGCTCCTACTACTGACTGCTGCGCAGCGATCCCGGCTGGCACAGGCTGCGGGTTGAGGTCTTGCAAGCGGGTCAGGGGGGCGTGGTCGAGGTCGGGCGCCGCGATCACCAGCGTGCCCTGAAAGGCCTCGCACGCCGCGCTGACGGCGATGCGGCCCGGCTCGTCCAGGCCCGCGAAGGGCTCGTCGAGGAGCAGCACCTCGGGATCGCGGGCGAGCGCGCGGGCGAGGGCCACGCGGCGGCGCTCGCCGCCCGAGAGGCCTGCGACGGAGCGATCCGCGAGATGGCCCGCGCCCAGCCGCTCGAGCCAGCCGAGCGCGTCGCTCGCCGGGCGGCCTGCCAGGCGCAGCGCGTAGGCGACGTTGGAGCGGGGCGTGCCACGGAACAGGTGCGGTCGTTGGTGGACGAGCACGCAGCGCCCGCCCGGCAGCAGGCCCTCGATGCGGCCGGCGCTCAGGGGCTGGAGCCCCGCCAGCACGCGCAGCAGGGTGGACTTGCCGCTGCCGTTGGGGCCGCGTACGCCGAGGCGTTCGCCGGGGGCGAGCGCGAGCGTCGTGGCGGGCAGCGCGACCACCTCGCCGAAGCGCACGCTGATGTCGTGGGCCTGGATCATGCGCGCCTGCCGCGCTCGAAGCGCATACCGAGCAGCGTCAGGGGCACGGCCACGGCCAGGAGCAGGAGCCCGGCCGCCAGCGCCGCGCCGAACTCGCCGCGTCCGACCTCGCTCTGCACGTGGGCCGTCAGCGTGCGCGTGTCCATCAGGATCGCTCCTCCGACCATGACGGCGATGCCGACCTCGGTGAGGCAGCGGCCGAACGTGGCCAGGGCGGCCGTCAGCAGGGCGGGCCGCACCTCGCCCAGGCAGCGGGCCGCGGCGCCCAGGCGCGAGGCCCCCAGCGTGCGCGCCGACTCGGCGACGACCGGGTCGAGCGAAGCGCTGGCGCCGTGGACCAGGCTGGCGAGCAGCGGGAAGGCGAGCAGGGTCTGGCCGATGACGATGGCAGCCTTGGTGTGGAAGAGGTGCAGGCTCCCCAGCAGCCCGCGGCGCGTGAAGAAGGCGTAGACCAGCAGGCCGATCACCACCGTCGGGATCGAGAGCCCCACGCGCAGCAGGAAGACGTGCAGCGAGGCTCCGCGCGGTCGCGCCAGCCCGAGCCAGGCCCCGTAGGGCACGGCGAGGACCGCGGCCAGCGCAAGCGAACACAGGCTGCAGAGCAGCGAGACGCCCAGCGCGTGGAACACGACGGGGTCGCCGGAGGTGACCAGGTGCCAGGCCTTGGCGAAGCCTTCGCCGAGCAGGTCCACGCGCCCTAGTCTCCCGCGCTGCCGGGGTGGAACAGCGCCTCGCCGTCCACCGTGAAGGCGCCGATGGCCGCCTGGCCGGCCGGCGAGGTGAACCACTCGACCAGCCGCCGGGCGCCTTCCGGGTTGCCGCCGGGGCGCCGAGCCGGGGCCACCGGCAGGATGCCGTAGGGGTTGCGCAGCGCCCGGTCACCCTCGACCAGCGCCACGAGGTCCAACTTCTTGCGGAAGGAGAGCCAGGTGCCGCGGTCGGCGAGCGTGTAGCCCTGGCGCTCGTGCGCCACCATCAGCGTCAGGCCCATCGCTTGGCCCGTCTCCGCATAGCCGCTCCAGGCGGGCTTCCCGCCCGCGGCTCTCCACAGCGCCTTCTCGCGCGAGTGGGTACCGGAGTCGTCGCCGCGCGAGACGAAGGGCGCCTCAACCGCCGCGATCTTCGTCAGCGCCGAGGCCGCCGAGGCCTCGCCCTTGACCTGCGCCGGGTCGGCCGCGGGTCCCACGATCAGGAAGTCGTTCCACATCACGTCGCGGCGCGCCGTGGCGTGACCGGCCGAGACGAAGGCGTCCTCCTTGGCACGGTCGTGGACCAGCACCACGTCGGCATCACCCTTCTCGCCCAGCTTGAGGGCCTGTCCCGTGCCCACCGAGACCCAGCGCACCTTCACGCCGCTGGCCTTCTCGAACTGCGGCATGAGCGCCTCGAGCAGCCCCGAGTCGTTGGTGCTGGTCGTCGTGGCCATCACGAGCGGTTCCCCAGCTGCCGGTCCCGCCCTGGGTCCACCGCAAGCGGAGATCGACAGGCACAGGAAGAGGAGGAGGGTACGCATCATCTATGTTCAAATTCGCGGCGGATGGGTCGCGCCGGCCTCTAGGCCGGCTCGACCCGAACCGCTGCAAATTTGAACTCGGGGATCTTGCCCACGGGGTCGAGCGCGTCGTTCGTGAGCAGGTTGGCCGCCGCCTCGCGGAAGTGGAAGGGGATGAACACGCCGCCTGGCGAGGTGCGCTCGGAGGCGCGCACCGCCACGCGGATCGTGTTGCGCCGCGTGGTCAGGCGCACCATCGCGCCCTCCTCGATTCCCAGGCGCACGAGATCGCCCGGGTTCATCTCGCAGAAGGCGTCGGGGTCGATGGCGTTCAAGACCGACGCGCGGCGCGTCATCGAGCCCGTGTGCCAGTGGGCCAGGGTGCGGCCGGTGTTGAGCACGAAGGGGTAGTGCGCGTCGGGCAGCTCGGCGGGAGGCAGCACCTCGGCAGGAGAGAACCTGCCGCGGCCGGACTTGGTCGGGAAGCCGTCGCCGAAGAGCACCACGGTGCCCTCGCTGTTCTCCGGGTCGGGGCAGGGCCAGAGCTTGCCGGCGCCCTCAAGGTGCCGGTAGCGCAGGCCTTTGTACGACTCGGTGAGCTCGGCGAACTCGACGAACACCTCTTCCACGTCGCGGTAGGGCTGCGGGTAGCCCATGCGCCCCATCACGTCGCAGAGCACCTGCCAGTCGAGTCGCGCCTCGCCGGGGGGCTTCAAGGCCGTGTGCCCCAGCTGGACGCGGCGGTCGGTGTTCGTGTAGGTGCCGGTCTTCTCGAAGTAGGAGGTCGCCGGCAGGACCACGTCGGCCGCCTCGGCCGTCTCGGTCAGGAAGATGTCCTGCACGACCAGGAAGTCGAGGCTCGCGAAGGCCTCGCGCGCGTGCGCCACGTTGGGGTCGGAGAGGAAGGGGTTCTCGCCCAGGATGTACATGCCCTTGAGCGTGCCGGCGTGGGCCGCATGGGCCAGCTCTACGACCGTCTTGCCGGGCTTGGGGTCGAGCTTCACGCCCCAGGCCTTCTCGAAGCGCGCGCGGTGGGCGGGGTCGGCCACCGAGACGTAGTCGGGGAACATCATCGGGATCAGGCCCGCGTCGCTGGCGCCCTGCACGTTGTTCTGGCCGCGCAGGGGGTGGAGGCCCGTGCCGGGCCGGCCCACGTTGCCCGTGAGCAGGCAGAGCGAGATCAAGCAGCGCGCATTGTCGGTCCCGTGCACGTGTTGCGAGATGCCCATGCCCCAGAAGACCAGCATGGCGCGCGCGTTGCCGATGAGGCGTGCGACGCGCCGGATGCGCTCGGGCTCGATGCCGCAGATGGGAGCGGCCACCTCCGGGCTGTAGCGCGCCACGATCGGCCGGAGCGCCTCGAGGTTCTCGGTGAAGCGCGCGATGTAGTCCGTGTCCTCGAGACCCTCCTCGAGGATCACGTGCATCAGCGCGTTGTAGAAGGCCACGTCGCTGCCGGGCTCGATGCGCAGGTACTCGTGGGCGTGGTCGGCCAGCTGCGGCCGACGCGGGTCCACGATGATCAGCTTGGTGCCCTTGCGCGCCGCCTCCTTGAAGAAGGTGGCCGCCACCGGGTGGTTCTCGGTCGTGTTCGTGCCCGTCAGCAGGGCCACGTCCGAGTTCTCGATGTCGCGGTAGATGGTGCTGACCGCGCCCGAGCCGATGGTCTCGAGCAGCGCCGCCACGCTGGAGGCGTGGCACAGGCGCGTGCAGTGGTCCACGTTGTTCGTGCCGAAGGCCGTGCGCACCATCTTCTGGAAGAGGTAGGCCTCTTCGTTGCTGCACTTGGCGCTGCCGAAGCCCGCCAGCGCTCCGCCGCCGTGCTTCTCGCGGATGCCCTTCAAGCGCTTGGCCACGAGGTCGAGCGCCTCCTCCCAGGAGGCCTCGCGGAAGGCGCCCAGGGCCTCTGCGTAGTCGGGGTAGACCTGCGAGCCGCGCGTGCCGTCGGACTCGCCGCGCATGACCGCCGTGAGCGGGCCCTTGGGGTAGGCCGAGGCCTTGCGGATCAAGGGCTTGGTCAGGCGGTGGGGGTGGCTGGCGTAGTCGAAGCCATAGCGGCCCTTGACGCACAGGCGCGCGTCGTTGCCGCTGGGCGCGCGGCCGTCCACGTAGGCCACCTTGTTGGCGGCCACGTCCACGTTGAGGCGCACGGCGCAGCCCACCCCGCAGTAGGGGCAGACGCTGTCCACCTGCTTCAAGGTGGTGCGCGGCAGGAGCGGCACCGTGACCTGCTTGTTGGTCAGCGCCCCCGTGGGACAGGCCGAGACGCACTCGCCGCACTCCACGCAGGTGCTCGTGCCCATGGGCAGGTCGAGGTCGAAGCTGATGCTGGCCGTGTAGCCCTTGCCCGTGCGGCCGATGACGTGGTTGCCCTGCACGTCGTCGCAGGCGCGGATGCAGCGGTCGCACAGGATGCAGGCCTGGTGGTCCACGGCGATCACGGGCGAGGAGTCGTCGCGTCCGCGGCCGTTCTGCTGCGGCCAACGCGAGCCGTCCACGCCGTAGCGGCGCTTCAAGGCGAAGAGCTGGTCGTCCTGGGTCGTGGCCTCGCGCGCGCTCGCGGCCGGCTGGTCGGAGAGCAGCAGCTCGGTCAGGACCTTGCGGTTGCGCTCCACCTTCTCGCTGGCGGTCTTGACCTTGAGCCCGTTCTCACACGGGCGCACGCAGGAGGCCACGAGCGTGCGTGCGCCTTCGACCTCGACCACGCACATGCGGCAGACGCCCACCGGGTTGAGGCTCTCGTCGTGGCACAGGACCGGGACCGGGATGCCGGCCTGCTTGGCGGCCTGCCAGACGGTGGTCCCCTCGGGCACGGTGACGCTCCGGCCGTCGATCTCGAGCGTCACCAGCTTCGGGGGGGCGGCGCGCTCTTGGGCTGCTAGGTCCGGGGCGAGCGGGTTCATGGGCAAGTCCATCGGGACACGGCGCCGCTCCTGCAGGGCCGGCATCCCGTTCGGTTCTGTGAGGCCTCCCACTCCGAACCGGCGCCCGGGCTGGGGTGCGGAGGGCCCAATACGACCACCCCCGGT